>JAEZDB010000164.1 GCA_023429855.1 Actinomycetes bacterium | reverse complement strand
GCCTCGGACTGCGTCACAGCCACCCGCGCTTGCGGAACACCGTGATCATCCCGACCAGCAGGGCGACCATCAGGCCGACGATCACCCAGAAGGCGTGGATGTTGCCTTGTCCGGGCAGGCCCGTGTTCATGCCGAACACCGAGGCCACGAGCGTTAGCGGCAGCACGATGACGCTGATCGACGTGAGCACGAGCAGCACGTCGTTGGCGCGATGCGAGTAGATCGCCTCGTTCGTGCGCTCAAGCGCCTCGGCGACCTCTTTGAAGTTCTCGAGCATGTCCCAGATGCGCTCGGACGCGTCGTTGATGTCGTCGAAGTAGATCTCCTGGTCCTCCAGGAGGTAGCGCTTCGTGCGCTCCAGGTCCTTCAGCGCGAGGCGCTGCGGGCGGATCACCTTGCGGAAGTTGATGATCTCCTGCTTGGCGTTGGAGATGTCGCGGACGGTGTCGGCGGAGGGCCCCGAGAAGATGTCTTCCTCGGAGCGTTCGAGCTTGTTGCCGATCTTGCGGAGCATCGGGAACGACGCATCCACGCAGGTGTCGACGATCTTGTAGAGCAGGAAGCCGGCGCCTTGGGCCATCAGGTCGTCGCGGGCCGACTGCTTGCGCTGGCAGCGGTCGAAGAGGTACGAGAGCGGCTGGATCGGGTCGTTGGGCAGCGTGATCACGTAGTCGGGCCCGATGAACATGTCGAGCTCAACGGCGTTCAGTCGGCCCACGGCCTTGTCGTACTGCGGGAAGTGCAGGACGATGAAGAGGTAGTCGTCGTACTCGTCGACCTTCGGGCGCTGGTTGCGCGAGAACACGTCCTCGTAGTCGAGTTTGTGGAAGTCCGGGAAGCGCTCTTCGAGCCACAGCCGATCGGCGGCCGTGGGCTTCTCGATGTGGATCCAGCGGAGGTTGTCGGTCTCGACGACCTCCGCCCGTGCGACAAGCTCCTCAGGCGGTGCTGAGGGCGAGACCACACGCCCGCGCGTGCGCCGCGGCAGCGTCGGCCGCGTTGACATGAGGCTGCGCATGGCTACTGGGAGGCTCGTCGGTCATCGTCATCGTTCGTCACGCACGCGCCGCCGCGACGCGCACCGGGGAGTCTACTGGCGCGGCCGTCGCGGCCGTGCAGGGCGGACGGCACACTGGACACCCCGCCCGGTTTGGTAGCCTGGCCAGTAGCAGGCCGATGCGCCTTGCTTGACACATCCAGAGGAGTGGAGGGACTGGCCCTACGAAGCTCCGGCAACCACCGCGCAAGCGGAGACGGTGCCAATTCCAGAGAGATGTGGCCGGAGACTCCTCCCGAGGAAACCCGCCACACGTCGAGGCGGAAGGAACCCGAGAGTGAACGCAAAGAGTCTGACCTGTCGCGAGTGCGGCTTTGAGTACCCGCTCGAGGCGCGCTACGTCTGTGAGCGGTGCTTTGGCCCGGTCGAGGTCGCCTACGACTTCTCCGGTCTTGCCGGCGACCCCGAGTCGCTCAAGCGCCGCATCCAGGCTGGCCCGCAGAACATTTGGCGCTACGCCGACTTCCTGCCCGTTGACGCGCTCCCGGCGGGCGCTCACGCGGGTCTGCCCGTCGGCAGCACCCCGCTCGTCAAGGCCGACCGCCTCGCCGCAGCGCTTGGCCTCAAGGGCGAGGTGTGGGTCAAGAACGACGCGCACAACCCCACGCACTCCTTCAAGGACCGCGTCGTCGCCGTCGCGTCGGCCCGCGCCCGCGAGCTCGGCATGACGACGCTGGCGTGCGCCTCGACCGGCAACCTCGCCGGTGCCGTTGCCGCGCAGGCCGCCGCGCTCGGCCTGGAGTCCTACGTCTTCATCCCGAGCAACCTCGAAGAGCAGAAGATCCTCTCGACGGGCGTCTACGGCACGAAGCTCGTGAAGGTGCGCGGCAACTACGACGACGTGAACCGCCTCTGCACCGAGCTGTCGGGCGAGCGCGACTGGGCGTTCGTCAACGTCAACGTGCGCCCGTACTACGCCGAGGGCTCCAAGACCCTCGCGTACGAGATCGCCGAGCAGCTCGACTGGACCGTCCCGGACCGCATCGTCGCGCCGATCGCCTCCGGCTCGCTGTTCACCAAGCTCAAGAAGGGCTTCGGCGAGTTCCGCGAGCTCGGCCTGATCGAGGGCGACAACCCGACGATGAACGGCGCGCAGGCCACCGGCTGCTCACCCGTGGCCACGGCCTACGCCGAGGGCAAGAACTTCTGCAAGCCGGTCAAGCCCGACACGATCGCCAAGTCGCTCGCCATCGGCAACCCCGCAGACGGCCCATACGCGATCGACGTCGCCCGGAACTCCGGCGGCTCGATCGAGGCCGTCACCGACGACGAGATCCGCGCCGGCATCCGCCTACTTGCCGAGACGACCGGCATCTTCACCGAGACCGCGGGCGGCGTCACCACCGCCGTGCTCAAGAAGCTCGCCGACCAGGGTGCCATCGGCGACCACGAGCGCACCGTCATCGTCATTACCGGCGACGGCCTCAAGACCCTCGACGCCGTCCGCGGCTCGTTCGAGTCCTACGAGGTCGACCCGTCGATGGACGACTTCATCACCAACGTCGAGGAGAAGGCGCTCGTCTAACGACGGCCTCCTCGCTGCACCACCGCCTGAAAGACCTGCACATGCCCCTGATCAAGCTCCCGACCCAGCTCCGCGACGTCGCCGGCGGCGCCGCCGAAGTCACCGTCGAAGGCGACACCGTCGGCGCAGCCCTCGAGAGCCTCTTCGCCCAGCACGAAGAGCTGCGCGGCCGCATCACCGAAGACGGCGAGCTGCGCCGCTTCGTGAACGTCTATCTCGCCGGCGAAGACATCCGCTACCTCGACGGCGTCGACACGCCCGTCCCGGCCGGTGGCGAGCTCACCATCCTCCCGGCCGTCGCCGGCGGCTGCTGAGCCGCGCGCTCAACCCGAGACGGTTTTCGAAGGGCGCCCGCGGGCGCCCTTCGTCGTTCTGGAAGCTGGAATCTCGCGAGGCTAGTGTCGATGCCGTGGAGCCCGAGCGCACGCCCGACGGGCGCTACATCGTCGTCAACGGCCGCAAGTGGCGAGCAAGCGATCCCGGGCTGCCCGTGGGGCGTCGGCAAGAGCTGGTGAACGAGCTGATGGATGCGCGCCGCGCGATCGGCGCAGCGAAACGCGCCGACGACCACGAGGCTGAGCGCGCAGCGCGCGACCGCGTGCACGCGGCAAAGGTCGCACTGGGCGAGCGCGGCACGCCGTGGTGGGAAGAGCCTCGTTCCTAGCGCGCTCGTCGAATAGCGACTGAGCGAGATCCGCTCAGGCGCTACTCGAGGCCGAGGCCGAGGTTGTAGTGGTCGAGGACCTCGGCGGCCGTGATGGTGCGGGAGTAGAGCGCGGCCTGGTCGAGGTCGGCGGTGAGGTTGAGGTCCGACTCGTGCGAGCGGCCGAGCCGGATCGTCGTGCTGCCAGTGTGGGCGGTCGTGTTGCACGCCGTGGAGTTCGCGACGGAGACGCCGTCGAGGAACAGTTCGATCGCGCCGGTCGTGCGCACCCGGGTGAACACGACGTGGTGCCAGTTGCCGTCGCTGATGGCACCGGCGTTGGACCTGATCGTGGTGCCGTTGCCGCAGCCCGCGACGATTCGACCGGTCGCGTCGAGCGCGAGGCCGAAGTCGTTGTTGCTCGCCGCGTTGCCGGCGTCGATGATGCCCGCGGAGTCCGACCAGACGGCGCCTGGCCCGCTGCCGCTGGCGGCTGTGCCCTTGATCCAGACCTCGAGTGAGTAGTTGGAGGCAATGGCCCCGAGGCGGCGGCCCGAGAGGTAGTCGGTGCCGCCGTTGAGCCTGACTGCGGTGTCGGCTGAGCCGACGTTGGCACCTTCGACCCGGCGGGTCGGCGTGCCGTTGTAAGTCAACGTGGCCGTACCGCCGGACCCGACGTTGGCGGCGGTCGCGCCTGCGTCGCTGAGGCGGTAGTACTGCGCAACGTTTGCGGTGGCTGCAACGCCGAACTCGCCGCGGAGCAGGCCGTCGTACGAGCGGATGTTGAACGTGTTGCCCGCAAGGGTCGAGCGGTCGCCGTTGTTGTTGGTGGCCTTCACCGACCAGGCTCCGCTCGTCCCCGTTTCGAGCGGGGACCCCGCCACTTGCACGGCGCTGCGGTACTGGTAGCCGGAGAACGGACCACCCGCGGTGTTGAGCGGCACCGCCGGGTCGCCGTTGATGCCTGAGAGGTCGGCGGTCACGCTCGCGATGCCGGCGACGTCGGTCACCGAGTTCACGCACGCGTAGAACTCGCCGCCCTGGCGAACGGTGTCGACGGGAACGCCGACGGCACAAGCGGGATCCTGCGCGATGCGCACGCCCGTAATCTCCGGCTTGGAGGTGACGGCGCGCGTGGTGAACGTGCTGACCCCGGTGCTCGTGGACGAGACGTAGGCGGCGAAGGCCGTACCGCACAGGCAGCCCAGGAGGACCGCCGTGGCGAACAGCAGACGGGGGCGGCGCGTCATCGGCTGTGGGCCTCCCACGTGAACTGGCCGGTGGCGCTCGAACTGGCCGCCGCCGGGTCCTCGTCGACGGTGACCTCGATGCGGTACCAGTGCGCGTCGCCCTCTCGCCAGGTCGCAGGGGCGGAGACGGCGTCGCGGATGGCAGCGATCTCGTCGGCGCCGAGCGCCCGCGACCAGATCCCGACGTGGTCGACGCGGCCGTTGCTGAACGTGGCGGCCGTGCCGTCGCGCATCAGGAAGAACGGTGAGGTGGGGGCGGTCGACGCGCCGGCGGTACCGGAGTAGACCCGACGGCCGTCGAGGTAGTACTCCACCGTGGCGCCGTTGCGGACCAGCGCGTGGTGGTGCCAGGCGCCACGCAGCGGCGCGAACTGAATGCCCGTGTCGAACACCTGGTCGCTGCTGCGGAACTTGAGGGTGCCGCCGCCGTCGTCGAAGCCGAGCGACCAACCGGCTGTCGCGCCGGTCGTGCTGTCGCGCAGGATGGTGTTGCCGCTGGTCAGCCGGAACCAGCCGGCGATCGTGGCGGCCGTCGTCAGCCCGGTAGCCGGAAGCGACAGCGTCTGCGTGGTGCCGTTGAACGCGACGCCCCACTGATCGTCGGTCGGCGACGGGTGGGCGCCATAGGTGACGACGGGCCCACCCGTGGCGGTGGCGGCGGTGCCGGTCGACGCGACGGTGGACGCCGTGTTCGGCTGGAAGCTGCGGAAGTTGTCGACGTGGACGCCCGAGCCGTCGTCCTGCGCGCCGACGCCGACGAGCCGCAGGCCGGTGCGGCCGGTGGCGGCAAAGGTCGCATCGGTGGCCGAGAGGCGCTGGCTGCCGTCGATCTTGACCGCCGTGGTGGTGCCGCTCTGCTCGATCACCACGTGCGCGGTGTCGTTGACGTTGATCGGGCCGCTCCACGAATCCAAGACGGTGATGACCCCCGCATTGGCCGTCGCCAGCTCCCAGAGCCCAACGTCGCCGCGGTAGCGGACGAGGTAGCCGGTGTCGCCGGTCGTCGCCATCCGGGTCAGGATGCCCGCCTCACCCGAAGCCGAGCGCAGCGTGAAGTCGGCCGTGACGGTCTCCGCGCCGGTCGCGGTCGCCACGCGGTAGATCGCGGTGCCAGCGGCTTGTGGGCGCACGCGGGTAGAGGCGGTCAGGACGGCGTTCGTGGTGCTCACCGCCTGACGGGTCCACGTCCCGCCGTTCAGCTCGGTGCGGGAGTTCAGCAGCGCGGCGGGGGTGCCGCCGAACGTGTCGGCGCGGCGGGTTCGCTCGCCAAGCTCCCAGAGGCCGACGAGGTTCGTTCGCGCAGCCAGCAGCGGAGCGACCGCCGTGGCGTAGAGGTTGGTCGACGGATCGCTAACGCCGTTCGCCCAGGTCGACGGCATGTCAGACAGGCGGCCGTCGTAGAGGACGCCGTTGCCGAGGCCGTAGAAGTCGCGTTCGTCTGGAGCGAAACCCGAGCAGTCGTCCCAAGCCGCCGCGCCGCTGCCCCGTTCGATCCGCACCCGCAGGTGCTGCGCGAGCGTGCCCGTCGAGGCCGCGCGCAGGCGCACCTCGGAAGGCAGCGAGCCGTCGGAGGCCACGCGGATGCAGCTGGTGTCTGAGCCGCCCGCGCCCGCGTCGATCAGGCCGAGCCCGGCGCCGCCGCTGCCGTTGTCGGTGAGGTGCACCGAACCAGCCTCGACTTCGTTGTCGGCGCTGCCCGTCTGCGCGGTATAGGCCGCGAGCGTGCCCGCAGACAGCATGCACGCAGCGCTGAACACGACCAGGGGAGACAGAAGACGGACGGGCGCCACTGCACCAGACATCGCCCCCGCGCGAGGGGGCGGCAGTACGTCTGGACGTATGACCCAAGATCCCGGTGCGCAAAGCCCCGGATTCCCGCATTCTTGGACGGATGGACGGCAATGCGCCCAGGTTCGTTCACACCGGACTCAAGCCATTTCCCCAGATCCCGAAGAGATGACCAGATGCACTGCCCGACCGGCAGCCGCCCCCCACTGATCACCCAGGAATCTGAAGGATCCATGCCTCGCTCACGCAAGCTTCTGTTGACGACGCTCGTCGTCGGCGCCACGAGCGCAGTCGCAGGGCTCGGTGTCTTCGCAGCGTTTACCGCCACGACCGACAACACCGGGAACTCGATCGCTTCGGGCACCGTCACCATCTCCGACAACGATTCGGCCACGGCGCTCTACGCCGTGACGAACCGCGGCCCAGGTTCGAGCACCGTCTCGTGCATTCGCGTGTCCTACACCGGCACCCTGCCGTCGACGGTGAAGTTCTACCGCTCGAACACGGTCACGAACGGCACCGCCTTCAACCTGCGCATCGAGCGCGGCTCGGGCCTGTCCGGCGCATACCCGTCGTGCACCGGCTTCACCGCCGCCGCCGACGTCTACAACGGCACGCTCGGCGGCCTGGCGACCTCGTACGCGGCCGCTCCCGACGCCAAGGGGTCGGCCTGGGCGCAGAACGACACCGTCGACTACCGCGTCACGGCGACCGTGGTCGACGACCCGACGCCCAACGCGCACGCGTCGGTCGTCTCCTCGGGGACGCACTCGTTTACCTGGGAAGCCCAGAACAACTAAACAAACCAGGCACGGGGTCGGGGGGGGGGGGGGGGGGGGGGGGGGGGGGGGGGGGGGGGGG
>JAEZDB010000152.1 GCA_023429855.1 Actinomycetes bacterium | reverse complement strand
GTCGGCAGCCCGTGTTGCTCGGCAATGGCAGAGAACGGCACCGCGGGCGGTGCGGCCGGCGGCACGTCGGCCGCCGGCGCCGAGGCAGCTGCTGCCGGCCCGACCGGCGCGTCCTCGTCGGTGAAGTTGATGCGACCGCTGCCGGGCACGTTGAGGATCGCGACGTCGACCTCGACCGTCCGCTTGGCGAAGAACCCGGCGAAGCCGCCGGTCACGCCTTCGCGCTGGCGCAGGATCATCGCGCTGTCGCCCAGCTCGGCGCGGATCTTCGGCGCGAGCTCAGCGAGCGACGCGCCGCGGTACGTCCGGACCGGCACCCCGTCGACCACGCGGTCGGCACCCGACGGCGGCAGCACGTCGGAGAGCGGCACCGGCTGGTTCTGCTCTGGTCCTGGTTGGGTCATGAACGGTGTGCGAGGCCTACGGAGGTGACGTTAGCGTCAGGACCTCTCTCGGCAGGACGGGTCCGTGCCGAAATCCCTGCACCTACGGATGCACGACGCCAACGGTCTCGACCGTAACTCCTGGTGCAACCTCTGTATAGGCGCACACGGGAAGTTGCGGAACGGACTGTTCGACCAAGCGGCGCAGGTGGCGCCGGATTCTGGAGCTGCACAGCAAGACGGGTCGGCGGCCGCCCGGCATGGGCTGGTCGCTCTGCTGCTGCAGGGCCTGCACGAGGGATTGCGCGCGGCTCGGGTCCATCGCCAGGTATTCGCCGTCGGCGGTGGCGGTGATCGAGTCGGCGATCTCCTGCTCGATCTCGGGGTCGAGGGCGATGGCGCGCAGGCGCGACTCCTCGTCGAGGTGCGGGCCGACGATCGCGCGGCCGAGCGTTTGGCGCGCGTACTCGGCAAGCAGGTTGGCGTCGCGCGTCACGCGGGCGCGGTCGCCGATCGCCTCGACGATGGCGCCGAGGTCGCGGATCGAGACGCCCTCCTTGAGCAGGGCCTGCAGCACGCGCTGGATCTCGCCGACGGTCACCAGGTCGGGCACGACCTCGTCGACCACGGCGGCATTCGTCTCCTTGAGACCGTCGAGCAGCTGCTTGGTGTCTTGCCGCGTGAGGAGCTCGGCGACGTGACGGCGGATCGTCTCGGTGAGGTGCGTGACGATGACGGACTCAGTGTCGACGACGGTGTAGCCGAGGGCTTCCGCCTCGCCCTGCGACTCGTCGCCGATCCACACGGCCGGCAGGCCGAAAGCGGGCTCGGTCGTCGGGACACCCTGAAGCTGGCCGACGGCGTCGCCCGGATCAAGGGCGAGCTGGTGGCCGGCGAGCACTTGGCCGCGAGCGACTTCGGCGCCGCGGACGCGCAGCGCGTACTCGTGCGAGCGCAGGCCGACCTCGTCGTGAATGCGGACGGGCGGGATGACGGTGCCGAGCTCGGCAGCGATCTGGCGGCGCACGTTGCTCACGCGCGTGACGAGCGTGCCGCCGGCCTGGGTGTCGACGAGCGGCACGAGGCCGAACCCGACGACGAGCTCGAGCGGATCGATCGCGAGCGCGGCGCGAGCTTGGTCGGTCGAAGAGGGCTGCGGGGCGACCGGCACGATCGCGGCTTCCTTGGCGGCCTCGTCGGCCTCCTCCGCCTGCGACTTGCCGAGGGTGCGGCCCACGAAGAACAGGAACCCGCCGACGAGGATGAACGGCACCTTCGGCAGCGCCGGCACGAGCGCGAAGCAGGCGACCACGCCGCCGGAGACCATGATCGCTTTGCTCTGCGCACCGAACTGCGAGGCGATGTCGGTACCGAGGTCGTCGCCGGCGTCGGCCGAGCGGGTGACCATGATGCCCGCGGCGACCGAGATCAGCAGCGCGGGGATCTGCGCGGCGAGGCCGTCGCCGACCGTGAGCAGGGAGAAGGTCTCGGCCGCTTCGCTGAACGCCATCCCCTGCTGGGCGACGCCGACGATGATGCCGCCGACGAGGTTGATCAGCGTGATGACGATCGCGGCGATCGCGTCGCCCTTGACGAACTTGGAGGCGCCGTCCATCGAGCCGTAGAAGTCGGCCTCGCGCGAGATGTCGATGCGGCGCTGCCGCGCCTCCTCTTCGGTGATCTGGCCGTTGTTGAGGTCGGCGTCGACCGCCATCTGCTTGCCCGGCATCGAGTCGAGGGTGAAGCGCGCGGCGACCTCAGCTACGCGGCCGGCGCCGTTCGTGACGACCACGAACTGGATGACGACGAGGACGAGGAAGATGATCAGGCCGACGACGACGTTGCCGCCGACGACGAACTCGCCGAAGGCCTCCACCACGTGGCCGGCGTCGCCGTGCAGCAGGATCAGGCGCGTGACCGAGACGTTGATCGCCAGCCGCAGCAGCGTGGTCATCAGCAGCAGCGTCGGGAAGACCGAGAAGTCGAGCGCCCGCGGGATATACAGCGTCGTGATCACGATGGCGAGCGCCATCGAGATGTTCAGCGCGATGAGGATGTCGAGCAGCGCCGGCGGCAGCGGCACGATCATCATCACGATCACGACGATCACGAAGGCCGCCGCGATCAGGTCGGTGTAGCCCGAGAGTTTTTTGAGCAGG
Source organism: Actinomycetes bacterium (assembly GCA_023429855.1). Classification (GTDB taxonomy): domain Bacteria; phylum Actinomycetota; class Thermoleophilia; order Solirubrobacterales; family Solirubrobacteraceae; genus JAGIBJ01. Next base: position 1,382 of record JAEZDB010000152.1, on the reverse strand, counting down.
TTGTTCAAGCGCGAATACCTGTCCAGAACATCGGCATTCCGTCCGCCGCCTTGAGCCCCGGACCACTGATCCAACCGGTCTCACTGAGCAGCCCGGCGCCTCAGCGGCGCCCGAAAACCGGTGTTACGCCGCGGCGCGGCGTGCCGCCGTGCGGTAGACGAACGCGAGCACCGCGGCAACCGCCTCGTACATCTCTTCGGGGATCGGCTCTCCCACCTCGACGGCGGCGTGCAGCGCGCGAGCAAGCGGCGGGTCGGGCACGATCATCACGCCCGATTCCGAGGCGAGTTCGCGGATCTTCAGCGCAACCAGGTCCATGCCCTTCGCCACCACCTGCGGGGCAGCCGTCGCCGGGTCGTACTTGAGCGCGACGGCGTAGTGCGTCGGGTTCGTGACGACGACATCGGCCTCGGGGATCGCCGCCATCATGCGGGCGCGCGACGCCATCATCTGGCGGCGGCGCATCGCCATCCGCACCTCTGCCGGCAGCTCGGAGGTCTTGTGCTCGTCCTTGACCTCTTGCAGATCCATCTTCATGGACTTGTCCATCCGGTGCTTCTGCCACACGTAGTCGGCGACGCCGATCACGAAGTACGCCACGGCGGCGGCCTTGGCGACCTGCATCGTGGTGCTGAGCATCTGGTTGCCGAGCGCTGCGGGCTCCATACCGACGAGCGTCGCCACCTCCTGCATCTGCGGCTTCAGCACGATCCAGACCACGACGCCGACCGAACCGACCTTCGCCAGGTTCTTGACGAGCTCGACGAGCGCGTTCATCCCGAACACCTGCTTGGCGTTGGAGATCGGGCTCATCTTCTTGAAGTCCGGCGAGATCGCCTTCGGCGTGATCTTCAGGCCGACCTGCGCGGCCATCATCACGGCCGCCGCGATCGCGCAGGTGACCGCCACGGGCAGCACGGCAGCGATCGCCACCTCGCCGGCGTCGTGGATCACCTTGCCGAGGCCCACGCCCTGCGCCTTGTCGGGCGTGGCAGCGAGCTTGAGGTTGGTCGCCAGCAGCTCTTTGAGCGACTGCAGCATCTTCGGGCCGAACGCGCCAAGGGCGATCAGGCCGGCCAGCAGCACCGCGGCGCCGCCGAGATCGTTGGACTTGGCGACCTGCCCCTTCTTGCGCGCCTCTTCCTGGCGCTTGGGAGTCGCTTTCTCAGTTTTGTCGCCGGCCATCGGTGCGTCTCACCCCCCTAGGCCACTCGGAGGCTTCTGAGCGCCGCGCCGACGCTTTGCTCAAGCTCGCCCTGCACCCAGCCGCCGACCAGCGGCAGCGAGATGCCGATCAGCAGCATCCCGACGAGCACCTTGATCGGCAGACCGACCGCGAAGACGTTGAGCTGCGGGACCACGCGCGAGACGAGACCGAAGCC
>JAEZDB010000145.1 GCA_023429855.1 Actinomycetes bacterium | reverse complement strand
CGCCGATTAGATCCCGGTCGCGGCCAGCCGAAGGGCGTTTGCGCCTGAGCAACCGAACGACCGGTCATTCAGGCGCAGTCGGCTGACTAGATCCCGGTCGCGGTGAAGTTCGCGACGGCGTGCTGCTGCCAGGCCGTCGCGTTCGTGGCCGCGGAGATCGCCAGGTAGGCGCGGCTGGGCAGCGTCACGGTGCGGGCGAGGCGCTTCACGCCCTTGGTCCAGATCGACAGTTCGCCGTTCTTGTAGCGGACGCTGACGGCGATCCCAGCGGTGCGCAGGCGGATGCCCGGATCGGCCGTCTGCACGTAGGTCAGGCTGTTGCCGCTGCTGCCGGTCGCGATGCCGACGAACGCCGCAGCGGGATCTGACGGCTGCCGGAACGAGTCGAGCGTCACCGCGGTGAACGGCAGGCCGCCGATGCCGAGCGTGCCGCCGCCGACCCCGAGGGGACCGCCGGTCGACGGCAGCGTGGTGGTCGCGGGGATGAACGCCAGTGCGATGCCCTCGGCGGTGTTGTTGCCGCCGCTCATCGTCACGTTGAAGTTCAGCGCCGTGTCGTTCGGGTCGAACGCGTCGGGCCACACGAGCGCGCCGGTCTGGTTCGCGGCCGCGGGCGTGAGCAGCGCGGTCGTGGCGCTCTGCATCTTCGCCGCGCCGTACTTGAGCCAGCGCGGGCTGTCGAACTTGCCGGGTCGCTCCGCCGCGATCACGCGGCCCCCGGCACACTGCACGGTCGCAGTGACGGTGTTCGCGCCGTCCTTCAGTTCGAAGACGACCCGGTGGAACTCGGCCTGCGACGGACGCGCCACGCCGTTGATCACGTAGGTGTAGGTCCAGTCGCAGCCCTCGACGCCGGTGGCGTTCCAGTCGCCGGCGATGCCGAGCTCGCAGCGGTCGCCGCCGAACCGCTCACCGGCCGGGAGCGACGTCGACGTGTTGCCGAGATGGGCCGGGCCCGACAGCGCATCCGGGCAGGATCCGACCCAGTACAGCTCGCCGCCCACCAGCTCGCCGTTGGGGCCCAGCAGGTTGAGCTTGAGGTCGACCGTTGCCGGGACCGGCCCCGTCGGCCCTCCCCCGCCGACGGTGAACGCCGTCGAGCGGGTCGCTCCTGCGTTGCCGGCCGCGTCGCGCGGCGTGACCTCGAGCGTGTAGTCGCCGTTGGCGAGGACGGCGCCGCCCACCCTGCCGTCCCACGCCGTCTCGGACTTCAGCGCCGGCAGGGCGCGGTCGAAGGAGCCAACGGTCGTGCCGGCCCGCTTGACCGTGAACCGCACCGTCGCCGGTGAGTCAAGGACGACCGAGAGCTGCGCGGCGTTTGCTGCACCTGGCGTGAACCCCGAGTGCAGCACGCCGACCGCGTAGACGCGCTCGCCGGGCGTGATGGTCGAGTAGCGGAACGCCACCTCGGGCGCGAGCCGGTCGGCGCCTGCAGTCGCGATCACGGCGCGGCCCTGCTCGTCGTCGACGATCACGTCCGCGAGGCCGTCGCCGTTCATGTCGCCCGCGCCCGAGCGGATCGACTCGCCGAAGCCGTATGGGTCCTGCGCCCAGGTCTGGGCGATGCCCGGCAGCTGCGGCAGCGACGCGAGCGGCGTGACGCCGTCGCCCTGTGGCTTCGTGCGGAGTCCGGTGATGACGCCGGTCTCCATCGTGCCGATCCCTGGGCTGACGACGGTGTCGTTCATCTGCTGCAGGATCAGGTCGTCGCCGCCGTCGCCGTCGAGGTCGCCGGCCGCGACCGGCCGCGCGCAGTTCTCCGACGTGTCGAACGTCCAGGCCGGCGCCGCCAGCGAGAACTGGCTGCCAGCGGCGACGGTCCGCCCACGGTGGATCGTCACGTTGCCGGAGAACCCGACGCAGCCGAGCGCGAGGTCGTCCTTGCCGTCGCCGTCGACGTCGCCCGCAGCGCGCGGGAGCGCCTCTTGCGGGTTACCGTCGAACAGCGCCGCTGGAGCCGGAGCCTGCGTGATCTTCGCGGTCGCGCCGAAGCCCGTCGCGCGGCCGAAGAGGATGCCGCGCGTCGACGGGTTCACGACGGTTTGGGTGATCACGTCGTCCTTGCCGTCGCCGTTGACGTCGCCAGCGGGCCGGAGGTCGCCCGAGTTCTCGCCGCAGGTGTAGACCGGAATAATGGCGAGCACCCAGACGATCTTGCAGGCGGTATTGCCGTCGAGCATCAGCGTGCGGCCGCTGGCGACCTGCGCGTCGAGCGAGGTGATGCGCGCGCCGCCGAGGATGATGGTCCAGCCGGCGCGCAGGTTCGGGTCGGCGTTGTTGCCGCGCTGGCGCCACACCGCGATGTCGTCGACGCCGTCGCCGTTGAAGTCGCCGATGCCGCGGATCTGCGGGCCGTTCGCCGACGCGCCGGCGCGGATCAGCCCGACGCGGCCGCCCTGCGTGACGGGAATGCCGGTCGTGCCGGGCGCGCCGTAGATCACGTACGCGCCCGCGGCGCTGCTGGAGTTCGCAAGCTCGCCGACGCTGAAGTCGTCGTAGCCGTCGCCGTCGATGTCGCCGAGCTTTGCGATGTCGCGTTGGCTCGCGGCCGGCACGCTGAACGTGGTGACGGGGCTCGTCGCGAGGTTGGCCGAGCCGAACGCCACGCGGCCGGCGGCGTTGCCGATGTCGTCGAAGCCGTCGCCGTTGATGTCGCCGATGCTGCGGGCACCGGCGAGATCGGCGAAGGCGTTGCTACCGGCAGGCAGCGCCGCGGCCGCTGGCGCAACGCCAAGGGTGGATAGGGCGGCAACGAGGCCCAGCGCACGCAGCGCCGGGCGGAAGAAGGAGGGCATATGGCGTCCAGGGACTCGGACGGGAACAGAACGACCCCCACGGTAGGTAGCGCTACGGGGCGTATCAAAACGCCGTTCTGAAATGCCCGCCTTGCCGGGTGCCACGCCCCGAGAACTGCGAACGTCGTACGCGGCAGCCCGCCGCTGGGCGGGTGCTAGAGCAGCCCGCCGAGGGCGACGATGCCGCCGCCGAGGATGAAGCCGGCGGCCGCTGCTGCACCGGCGATCTCCATGGGGTGACGGCGCACCTGGCGGCGCCAGTCCGTGACCTGCTGGACGCCGACCGTGAGCTCGGTGACCGACGACGCAAGGTCGTTGCGGTGCGCTTCGATCGAGGCGCGGATCTCTTCGGGCGTGCGCCCCTGCGGTTTGGTCATGCGTTGTTCCTCGCGTCGATAACAGCCTGCTTCGTCGTCTTGGCTTCTTCGATCGCCATATCGGGCGTGGGCGGCGCGCTCTTGTTGAGCAGCTTGTAGGCGACGAGGCCGGCGACGGCGGCGATGATCACGTAGAGGATCGAGGTGATGAGGAAGCCCCAGGCAATGGCACCGCCGAGCACCTCCCAGATTCCCCACGCGATGAAGTGGGAGAACATCACGAACGCGAAGAAGAGGAACAGGCCGGCGGCCGCGCCGACGCCTGCACCGGCGCCGAGCGTCTTGGCTTTGCCGCTGACCTCAGCCTTCGCGAGCGCGATCTCCTCGGAGACGAGCGCCGAGACGCTCGTCGAGATCTTCTCGAGCGCCTTGGCGACGTCGACGTCGGGGGCTTCAACGGACAATGCGACGCACCACCATGGCAAGAGCGAAACCGATCGCGAACGCGCCGCCGATCAGGACTTCCGGACGATCCTGGGCCAGCCGCTCGACCTGGGCGACGATGTCGCCGCCGGTCGCGTCGGCCGGGGCGCCCGGCGGGGGCAGCTCCGGATCGACCGGCGCACCGGAACCGACGGGCTCGAAGCTGCCGGTCGGCTGCTCGTCGTCGGGCGTCTTAGGGGTTGGGTCGGTCACGAGGAATCGCTCCTGATTCGATCGGCAGGCCCGCTCGGGCCGTCCGCGCTGCCTGGCATCTAATCAGACGCGCCGGGCCGATCCGGGGC
>JAEZDB010000131.1 GCA_023429855.1 Actinomycetes bacterium | reverse complement strand
CCCCCCCCGCCCCCGCGCCCCCCCCCCCACGACAAGATCTCCACCGGCCAGGCCGACTCCAAGTTCGGGCTCTCGCCAGAGGCGGCGATCGAGGCCCGTCAGCGGATTGACGCCGAGTTCGGCTCGCTGAACTTCCGCGGCTGGCACATGCACATCGGCTCGCAGCTGTTCGAGCTCGATGCCTTCGACCGCGCGATCCGCACCGTGGCTGCCTCCGGTCCGTGCGAGGTGCTCGACGTCGGCGGCGGCCTCGGTGTGGCGTACGGCGCCGACCAGGAGCCGCCCTCGGTCGAGGACTACGCGCAGACGGTCCTTGCGGCCGTCCACGACACGGTCGGCGACGAGATCCACCTGATCGTCGAACCGGGCCGCTCGATGACGGCGCGCGCGGGCGTGACCCTGTACACCGTGACCTCCGTCAAGACGAACGTCTCGACCTGGGTCGCCGTTGACGGCGGCATGTCGGACAACCTGCGTCCGATGCTCTACCAGGCCAAGTACGAGGCGCTCATCGCCGATCGGCCGCTGCCCGACGCTGCCACCCCGCTCACGACGAGCAAGCTCGCCGGCCTGCACTGCGAGTCGGGCGACGTCCTCATCGACGCCGTCGATCTGCCGGAGCCAGCCGCGGGCGACCTCGTCGCCACGCCGACGACCGGCGCCTACACCTTCAGCATGGGCAACACCTACAACGGGACGCCTCGCGCACCCGTCGTCTTCGTAGGCGACGGCGAGAGCCGCGTCGTAGTGCGCCGAGAGACCATCGAAGAGCTTGGAGCACGCGATGTCGACTAACCCCGGAGCCGACCCTGAGGTCGTGAAGATCGGCGTCCTCGGGCGCGGCACGGTCGGCAAAGCGCTGATCGGGCTGATCGAGGAGCGCGCCGACGTGATCGAGGCCGAGACCGGCACGCGCCCGGTGATCTCGGGCGTGCTCACGCGCAGCGAAGGCGTCGGCGAGCAGATCGTCGACGAGGCCGACGTGGTCGTCGAGGTGATGGGCGGACTCGACCCGGCCGAAGGCCTGGTGCGCCGCGCGCTCGAGGCCGGCAAACCTGTCGTCACCGCCAACAAGCAGCTGCTCAGCCGCAAGGGCAACGAGCTGTTCCCGCTGGCTGCCGCCAACAACGCGGCGCTGCGGTACGAGGCTGCGGTGGGTGCTGCCGTTCCGATCGTGCGCGTCCTCGGCGACACGCTCTCGGCGACGCCCGTCGACCGCGTGCACGGCATCGTCAACGGCACGACGAACTACATCCTCACGGCGATGGCCAAGCGCGGCGAGTCTTACGCCGAAGCGCTCAAGGACGCGCAGGCGGCCGGCTTCGCTGAGGCCGACCCGACCGAGGACGTGTCGGGCTCCGACGCCGCGGCCAAGATGGCGCTGCTGGCGATGCTCGCGTTCGGCACCTGGGTGTCGATCGACGACGTCGACCACACCGGCATCGACAAGCTCGCCCTCGAAGACATCGCTTACGCGCGCGAGTTCGACCTGGCGCTCAAGCTGGTCGGCACCGCCGAGAAGCTCGCCGACGGCAGCGTCTCGGTGCGCGTCCACCCGATCTTCCTGCCGAGCACGCACCCGCTGGCCAACGTCGACGGCTCCTACAACGCGGTCACGATCGAGTCTCCGCACGTGGAGGAGATCACCCTGCAGGGCCCTGGCGCCGGCGGCATCCCGACGGCCAGCGCGGTGCTCGGCGACGTGATCTCGGTGCTGCACGGCGCCGACGAGCCCAAGCACGCGTGGGTGCAGCTCCCCAAGGCCGCCGACGTGGACTCGGCCTTCTACCTGCACTTCGAGGTCGACGACGAGCCCGGCGTGCTCTCGCAGGTCGCGCAGGTGCTCGGCCTGCAGAAGATCTCGATCCGCTCGGTCGCCCAGCAGGGCAGCGGCGGCCAGGCGCGCCTCGTGATGATCACGCACCGCGCGCCGGAGTCGGCGATGGCCGCAGCGATCGGCATGATCTCGGGCCTTGGCTTCGTGCGGAGCGAACCCCGCGCAATTCGCGTGTTCGACGAGGAGGGCATCTGATGGGACGCGTTGGCCTGATCGAACGCTGGCGGGCAGAGCTGCCGTTTGAAGACAGCGACCCGGTCATCACCTTGGGCGAGGGCTCCACGCCGCTCGTCCACGCCGCGAAGCTCTCCGAGCGCGTCGGCGCCGAGGTGCACCTCAAGCTCGAGGGGATGAACCCGACCGGCTCCTTCAAGGACCGCGGGATGACGGCCGCCGTGAGCGCGGCGGTCAAGGACGGCGCTAAGGCCGTCATGTGCGCGTCGACCGGCAACACGGCGGCGAGCGCCGCCGCCTATGGCGCCCGCGCGAGCCTCACCTGCGCGGTGATCGTGCCCTCGGGCAAGATCGCGACCGGCAAGCTCGCGCAGGCGCTGATGCACGGCGCCAAGGTGATCGCCCTCGACGGCAACTTCGACCAGGCGCTCGACCTCACCCGCGAACTCTGCGAGCGTCACCCGATCGGCCTCGTGAACTCGGTCAACCCGTGGCGCCTCGAAGGGCAGAAGACGGCGGCGTTCGAGCTGCTCGAGGACCTGCCCACGATCGACGGCCTTTGCATTCCTGTCGGCAACGCCGGCAACGTGACGGCGTATTGGAAGGGCTTCCAGGAGCGCGGGCACGACCTGTACCTCTACGGCTTCCAGGCGGCCGGCTCCGCGCCGCTCGTCGACGGCAAGGTCGTCGAGAACCCCGAGACGGTCGCGAGCGCGATCCGCATCGGCAACCCAGCCCGGTGGGAGGAAGCCGTGTCGGCGTTCACCACCTCGCGCGGCCAGGTGCGCGCCGTGACCGACGACGAGATCCTCGCCGCCTACCGCTTCCTTGCCAAGGAGGAGGGCGTGTTCTGCGAGCCCGCCTCGGCGGCCTCGGTAGCCGGACTCATGAAGTACGGCCGCGGCGACGCGACCACGATCGCCTGCGTGCTTACCGGCCACGGCCTCAAGGACCCCGACAACGCGCTCAAGCAGTCGGGCTCCGTCGTGCCGTGCAAGCCGACGATCGAGGCCGTGGAATCGATCGTCATCGGCGACCGCTAGCCCGTGATGAACGGCGTCCGCGTCCGCGTGCCGGCGTCGTCGGCGAACCTCGGCCCGGGCTTCGACGTGCTCGCGGTCGCGCTTGACCGCTGGCTCGAGCTCGAGGTCCGGCCGGCGGCGTCGTTCTCGTTCGAGACCGACCTCGACGTGCCGAAGGACCCGTCCAACATCGCCGTCGAGGCGTTCGGCCAGATCGGCGACCCCGGGCACGCGGCGTTCGTGATGCGCTCGGAGATCCCGCTCAGCGGCGGGCTCGGATCGAGCGCGGCGGCGCGCGTCGCGGGCGCCTTTGCCGCGCTCGTGATGGGTGGCGAGGAGCCGCGCGAGGCACGCCACACCGCGCTCTCGATCGCCGCCGAGCTCGAAGGCCACGCCGACAACGCGTCGGCTGCCGTCCTCGGCGGCGTCAGCGTCGAGCTGCCCGACGGCGCGCTCACGTTGAACGTGCCGCAGCGGCTTGGCTTCGTGATCGTCGCGCCGTTCGAGGCCGTCGAGACGAGCAAGGCCCGCGCCGCGCTGCCGCCCACCGTGCCGATGGCCGACGCGGCGTTCAACGTCGGCCAGGCGATGGCGCTGGCCGCAGGGCTCGCCTCACGCGACCTCGATCTGCTGGCCCGCGGCCTCGGCGACCGTCTGCACCAGCCCTACCGCGCACACCTGTACCCGCGGTCGACCGAGCTGATCGCGGGCGCCAAGCACCTCGGCGCGCTCGACGCGACCATCAGCGGCGCCGGCCCCACGGTGCTCTTCTGGTGCGAGCGCGACGCGATCCACGGCGTGATCGAGGCGCTCAAGGAGCAGACGCGCGGCTGGGCCGACGTGTTCGCGGTCGACCCGAGCGACCGCGGCGCCGAAGCCGTGCTGCTCTAGCTAGGGCCGCACGAACACCGTCGTGCCCGGCGGCACCTTGCGCACGAGCCAGCGCGAGGCCTCATCGCCGACGCGCAGGCATCCAAGGCTCGATGCGAGACCGATCGACTGCTTGTTGGGCGTGCCGTGGATGGCGATGCGGTCGCCGCCCGTCCAACCCGACGGCAGCTTGGTCTGGCGGGCCGACAGCACGAGCGCGCAGCAGCCGTAGGGCCCGCGGACCTTCTGCTTGAAGATCAGGCCGTCGGTCACGGCGTAGCGGCCAGGCGGCGTGGGGTGGGTGACCTGGCCGACGGCCGCCTTCATGCGGCGGATGACCTTGCCGTTCTTGCGCACGATGATCGAGCGGTCCTTGACGCGGATCGCGACCGAGTACTCCACGGCGACGTACTTCGCGTCGGGCTGGACCTTGGTCCACGCGACGCGGTTGTTCTTGCGGTAGGGGCTCACGACGGCGACCCAGTCGCCGCGCGCCTTGAGGATGGGCAGGATTACCTGGCCGCCGTAGGGCGTCTTGCGCCCCACGCGGGCGACGAGCTGCCCCTCGGGGTCAGGGCGCGTGCGTAGCAGCTGGCGGTCGGTCACCTTCAGCGCCACGTGGCCGCTCCCGAGCTGGTCCTCGGCGGTTGCTGGCTCAAGGTCGCGTGGCTGCGCGGCGTCGGGCGGTGTGGTCGGCTCGAGGGCCGGGGTCGAGACCTGCGGCGTCGACGCGACCGGCGCGGGCTCCTCGTCGCCACCGAACAACGTCACCGCGCCGGCGATCAGCACCCCGGCGAGGAGCGCGCCGAGCACGGCGAGGCGCTTCCAGTTCAGCGGCGTCGTCGGCGGGGGCTCGTCGGGTTCGGTGAAATCGGGCATGGGTGTGGTGCGAGAGCGGAAGCCGAACCGACGCGGCGGCTCGACGAAATCCTCTTCGCTGAGGCCGTCGTCGGCCGTGCCCCAGGCGATCCAGGGCGCCGCTTTGTCGCCGGGCTGGCGCGGCGTGTCGGACGGGTCGGCGGTGGGATCGGTCACGCCGGCGCGGGCAGCATCGCCCGGACCTTGCGCCGCGCGGTCGTCAGCTTGAGGCGGCCGAGGACCTCGTCGGCGAGCGAGATGTAGTCGACTCCGCGCGCCGGCCGGTGGTCGAGGATCGACACCCCGCGCTCCGCGGATTCCGCGTAGGCGATCGACTGGCGGATGACCGTGTCGAACAGCCGGTCGCCGATGTGCTCTTTGAGGTTGTCGCGGGCCTCACGCGAATGCGTGGTGCGCAGGTCGGCGATGGTGAGGACGACACCGAGCCACTCGAGGTCGGGGTTGAGGCCGTCCTTGGCGAGCTCGATCAGGGCGGTGGCCTGGTCGACGCCCTGCAGCGCGAAGTACTGCGCCTCAGCCGTCAGCAGCGCGGAGTCGGCGGCGACGAGCGCGTTGACCGTGAGCAACCCGAGCGTCGGCGGGCAATCGAGGAGCACGACGTCGTAGTCCTTCGCGACACCGCGCAGCGCTCGGCGCAGCGTGAGCTCGCGGCCCATCTTGCCGGCGAGCGCGAGCTCAGCCTCGGCCAGCGTGAGGTTCGCGGGGAGCACGTCGTTGTGGATCGCGTCCTTGGCCTCGGCGCGGCCGATGAGGACGTCGGCGATCGTCGGCGACGCGTCGGGCGGCACATCGAAGTAGTCCGAGAGGTTGCCCTGCGGGTCAAGGTCGACGACCAGCACCGACAAGTCGGCGCGGCGGAACACGTCGGCCAGGGTGCGCACCGTCGTGGTCTTGCCGGTGCCGCCCTTCTGAGACAGGATCGCGATGGTGACGCTCACGGGCGCCGATGATAGAGGGCGAAGCGGTCGCAAAGCGACGCATCGAGCCCCAGAATCCGGCGGCTCGGCGCGTCGACGCGTTTTGCGGGAGTTCTAGTCGTTGATGAGGAGCCGCAGGACGAAGCCTGCGATCTGGACCTCGTCGCCGTTCTTCAGCGGCTGCGACCCGTCGACACGTTCGGCGTTGACGAAGACGCCGTTGAGCGAGCGGTCGTCGAGCACGCGCACCATCCGCCCGGCCCGCTCGATCACCGCGTGCTTGCGGGAGATCATCGGGTCTTCGAGCTGGATGTCGGCGGTGATCGAGCGACCGATCCGGTGGCTGCCCTCAGTGAGGTCGATCTCCGTGTGCTCGCCCCCGTCGAAGAGGATGAGCACCGCGGCACGAGAACTCGACTCCCGCACCTGTTCGGCGACCAGATCCCGGGATTCTCGCGTGGCGAAGGCATCCGGGGCGCTGGTGGCGACGCGAACCGCCGTCGCGTCGATATGCGTAGTGAGCTGGACGACGTCCATAGCCTCTCTCCTCAAGCAAGAGCTCACCCCTGTGTTTAGCAGCAAACGGCGAGCACGAAACGCAGTTCGTCCCCCTGCGGAGGCCGTATCGCGCGTTGTGCTCGTTCCCCCAAGAGCTGCCGAGGGGTCGCGATCGCGGGCTCACACCTTCTCATGACTCCGTGCGGTTCGTCACGGTTCTCGACGGATGATCGGCTGGTCATGGCGGTGCAATGGGACACCTCGACCGGCGATGGCAGGACTCGAAGGCTCCGCGGAGAACGCTGACGCCATGGGCATTGCCACGCGTAAGACCACCGACGCCGCGGCCACACCGCACGCCGCAGCACCCGTCGACGCCGAGCCGCGCCGCTGCGACGGCTGCGGCCGCGTCCCGCTGATCGGCGAGTCCGTCGCGCACTACAAGTCCGGCGCCGTCCGCTGCGACCTCTGCCGCAGCCTCCATCACCGTGAGCAGCCGATCTCCGAGACGCTCGTCAAGCATGCGCCCGACGGCCCCCACTCGCGGGTGCGCGTGATCCGCCGCTTGCCCGTCTGAGTCCGGCGGGCCTCCCGCGCCAACGCCACCGTGGCGCCCTGCCGATCGCATACGATGCAGCCCGAATGGACGCGCTGAAAGCCCAGGTCACGATCGAGCGGCCTCCCGCAGAGATCTACGGCTACCTGATCGACATCGCCAACCACCCCGAGTTCTGCGACCACTTCCTGGTCGACTGGCGCCTGACCCGTGAAGACACCGTCGGGATCGGCGCGGGTGCGCGCTTCAAGATCGACGGCCGCGACCGGTTCGCCTGGGGCGACCTCACCATCGTCGAGGCCGAAGCGCCGCGGCGCATCGTCGCCCGCGGCCGTGGCGGGCGCTTCAACCGCATTCGCACCGTCTACTCGTGGACGCTCACCCCGAACGCCACGGGCACGACCACGACCGTGACCCTTGAGGTCGAGCGCGACGCCCAAGCGCCCTTCGACCGCATGCGCGACGCCCTCGGCGGCCGCCGCGCCGATCAGCGCCGTTGGCGCCGTGCACTCGGGCGCCTTGAGGCGATCATCGAGCGCGATGAGCGCCGCGGCAGCCGTGCCACCGTGAGCGGTGGTGCGCGCAAGCCAGCTACCGGCTCGCCGCTTCGATAAGGTCTCGCCCGCAATGCCGCGCCTTCGTCCTGCACTCGCCCTTCTCTCGCTGGCCCTCGTGGTGCCGTTCGCCGCATGCGGAGATGGCAACGACCCGACCTCGTCCGGTCACACTGAGGCGGTCTACATCACGCCCGGCGCGCCGCACAACACGCCGCACGGCGGCGGCCACGAGGAAAAGTCCGACTCCGATCACGAGGTCGAGCTCGGCAGCGGCCTGCGCTACCAGGTGCAGATCTCGCGCAAGATCAACCCGTACGACATCGAAGACCGCGACTACCTGATCGGGATCGACGACGCCGCCAAGCAGGTCGCCAACCCGGTCGAAACCTGGTTCGGCGTGTTCATCCGCGTCGAGAACGTGACCAAGAAGGGCGAGCGCAAGGAGCAGACGCTCCGCTCGGCCGATCGTTTCCGCATCGAAGACAACGAAGGCAACAAGGCCGAGCCCACCCCGCTGCCCGCCGAGAACGTGTTCGCCTACCGCCCGCAGCTGGTTCCGCCCGGCGGCCAGCTCCCGCTCGCCAGCTCGACGGCCGCGCAGGCACCCATCGGCGGCGCGCTGCTGCTCTTCAAGGTCGACCAGGGAATCCTGGAGCGCCGCCCGACGAAGCTCGTCATCGAGACGCCCGAGGGCGAAGCAGAGGTCTCCCTCGACATCTAGTCGCGGCCCCGGGCCTCGGTCCGGCCCAAGCTTTCGACGGGCGTCCTTCGGGG
>JAEZDB010000117.1 GCA_023429855.1 Actinomycetes bacterium | reverse complement strand
GAACTGGTGGGCTCGCGCCCCTCGCGTTCTCCCCTCGCGGCGAGGGGCAGGTTCGAAGGGGCCTTTACCCGCGCCTGTACGGGTCGACCATCACGGAGTCGACCGTGATGCCGATATTGAGGGCCGGGGAGATCGCGCCGGTGATCGAGCCGACGAGGCCGGCGGCGGTGCCGACGAAGCTCGTGACGGGCGCGACGACGCCACCCGTGACGTCGTTGACGAAGTCGGTGGGGCTGAGCGAGGTGATCTTGAGCTGGACCGACGCCGTCTTCGTGGTCGAGTTCAGCGGGATGATCGTCGCCAGCGGGCTCTTCGGCGTGGCCTGCCACATCGACGGCGAGAGGGCGAGCACCTTCGACGAGATCAGCTCCACATTGGTGACCCTGCCGGCCGCGTCGCGGTAGATCACATACGCGATAAAGCCGGAGAGCACGGCGTTGTCGACCTTGTAGGCGAAACGGAAGTGCGGGTGCGACTCGTCGACGCAAAACGCCGGCGAGGTGATCGAGCCGGCGAGCGGGATCGTGACCTGCTTCCGGCCCGGCGCGATCCCGAGCGTCTCGCCGCCCGACGTGACCTTGGCGCCACCGGAGAACGTCCAACCGCGGCCACCGTTCTCAAAAGAGCCGTCGGGGGCCAGCGAGTAGTCGGCGGTATCACCGTCGATCTTCTCAAAGGCCTTGCTCGTCGGCAGGGGCGTGCACGTGCCCGACGGAACCGCCGAGCTCGTCGTGTTCGACGTCTCGGTGGTGGTCGCGGTGTTTGTCGTCGCGACGCCGCCCGCCACCACGCTGGTGCTCGACGTGGACGTTGGCGTCGGGGTCGGCGTCGGGGTCTTGGTCGTCTTGGTCGTCGTCCGCGGCTTGAAGAGGCTGTCGAGCAGACCTGCGTTGGCCGACGTCGGCGCGACGAACATCGCAGCGGCGCTGAGTGCGACTGCAGTTCGAACGATGGTGCCGTGCTTGCGAAGTGGCATCGGGAGTCTCCTGACGGAGTTGGGAAAGCCGAGCGGTCGGCGACGGAGCGACAGGTCGCGGCGTCGACACACCGAAATACGTGGTGTCTTAGTTATGACGGATCTCAAGCGTCCGGTACACCGAATGTCCAGAGTTCAGTGCAACATGGCGTCGCGGACCGGCGTGACGCCGATCGGCGGGCCGCGCAGGCGCGTGCGCACCGGCCGACGTTCGCGGGCTCAGGCGGCCGGTGCTACGTTCGGCCGCGATGACCGAAGCGATCGTCCTGGCCCCGGGCGCGAACGCCCCGCTCGGGGTCCCGACCCGCGTGGTCGTCGAGGTCGTCGCGCCTCAGCTCGGCGGCGTGGCGGTCGTCGTCGAGACGAGCGACGGCACGCTGCGCACGGTGACGGAGGACGACGCGTTCGCGAGCGTGCAGGCGCCCTCGGGGGCCGTTGCACGTCGGTCCGTCCCGGTCGATCTCGCGCGCGTCCCCGCCGACGTCGAGCGCCTGCGGATCGTCGTCTGGTCACCCGGTCCGGAGCTGCCCCTGGCACGCGCGGCAGCCACGGTCGTCGCCCGAGAGCATGCTGAGGTGCTTGCCACGCTGCCCGACGAGGCCCGCGAGCTGCGCGCCGCGGAGCTGATCGAGCTGTACCGACGGGGCCAGGAGTGGAAGGTTCGGGCAGTCGCCTCAGGCTGGGCCGGACACGTCGCCGCCATGGCTGCCGCCCTGGGCTTGCCAGCATCGGCGTTCCCCGTCAACGCCACGCCCGCCGCGGCTGCGGTCGACCGCCCACCAGCAGTCGAGGAGGTGCCAGACGTTCCGTCCCACCACGAAGGACCGTCGCCTGCAGTCGGGCCACCGGCGCTCCGTGCGCTGCTCGACGAGGTCGTCGGCCCGGGCGCCCGCTACGGCGACGACACCTTTGTCGACTTCGAACTCCACGGCATGCTGCTGCGGCTCTCCTACGAGCGCTTTGAGCACTACGCCCGCGTCATCGCGGTATCGCCGGGCGGCGAAGGCGAGCTGACCGACACCGTGGCGCTTGCTGCCCTGCGCGCAACGGGCGAGGCGCCGCTCGCATCGGTGTCGTTCTCAGACGACGGGACCGCCGCGTTCGTGTCGGCCCCGGCGGTCGCCCACGTCGACTCCGTCGACAGTGCGCTGCTCAAAGCCCTCCTGGCGGAGGTGTGGGTGACCGCGCACCGCTTCAACACGCGCATGCGCGCCGTCCGCCGCTGGCAACGCCCGGCGCAGCTCACCGAGCAGATCCCGCGCGAGCTGCGCCTCGGGATCGCCGAGGAGCTCCAAGACGAAGCCGCCTGGTCCGACGTCCACGGCCGGCTGCTGACCGCGGGCGGCCTGCCACTCGTCGACGAGCCTGCAGCCGTGCTGATGCCGACTGGCGGCGGCCAGCTCGTCGTCGGCCCGACGCTGCTGTCTGGCACCGCACGCGCCTGGGCGATTCTTGTCGAGCGCACGGTACGCGCGAACGTCCGCTCGGAGCCCGGCCTGTGGCGCGCCCTCGTGCTGCGCAACGGCGAGCGGTCGTTCGTGCGATTCGGGGTGCAGCCAGAAGGCCTGCCCGGCGACCCGCCGGCGATCCACTGCAACTACGCGGCGCTCCAGCTGCCGCGGACGGCCGTGATCGAAGACCTGCAACGCGGTCTGGAGTTCGTCGACCACGCCGCGGACGCAATCGACGGACTGCTGCGCGACCTGGCCGCGGACTCGTCGGACTACCGCAACAACCTGCCGTGGCCGGCGACCCGCCAATGGTCCGGCCCTGGCGCCGAGATCAAGGAGCACCTGCTCGTCCGCGAGGTCGCCGGACTGCCGGTGGGCGCGCCCCCTCCGGATGCCCTCGCGTCGCGCGCCGCAGCCCAGACCGCGTCGCTTGCGCGGGCCGGGCTTGGCTACCTCGCCCACCTTGCGCTCACCCGTGCGGAGGCCGACGGCGACGCCGCGGCCGCCTGGCGCGAGGTGAGCCGCGAGCTCGTCGCGCTCGCTCCGATCGAGCATGCTCCGGGCGACGACCCGTGTGCGACGGCCTCGATCCACGTGCGCATGCAACGGCTCGACGCGCCCAGGCCGATGCGTCCCCCGCCAGCGCCTCGACCACCAGGCCACCCGGGCGGCGCTCCGCGACGGCTCTTCGGCTGACGAG
>JAEZDB010000115.1 GCA_023429855.1 Actinomycetes bacterium | reverse complement strand
ACCGTGGCCTGTCGGCGGGCCGCTTGCGGCCTCAGCCGGTCGGGCCGCCGCTGTAGCCGTGGCCGCTCTGGCTGAAGCGGCGGCGGCGCGTGCGGCGAGTCCCGCGGTAGCGCTGGCCGCGGACCTTGTCGTAGGCCCAGGAGAACGGGTCGAAGAAGAAGAACCAGATGGTTTCGACGACGACGAAGCGGATGGCGCGGCAGACGCCACCGATGACGCCCTCGAACAGGTCTTCAAACATGGGCCGGACCCTAAGCGTGGACCCGTCGGCGCCCCCAATCCGGCGGCCCGTGCATCAGACCGCCGGTATCTCGGATGACTTGCGCGCCGTTCCAGCGCGAGAGTTGCGACCGCCCTACCCGTGGATCAGCCAGCCGTCGGCGGCGCGGGCCGCCTCGACGATGGCTTCGGAGAACGTCGGGTGGCCGTGCACGATGCGCGCGACCTCGCCGATGCCGCCCTCAAGCTCGCGGGCGTTGACGAGCTCCTGGATGAGCTCGGTGGCCTTGGGGCCGACCACGTGGCCGCCGAGGATCTCGCCGTACTTGCCGTCGGCGATGACCTTCACGTTGCCGGTGCCGCCGTAGACGAGCGGCGCGCCGACGGCGCCGTAGGGCACCTTGCCGACCTTGACGTCGTAGCCGAGCTCCTTGGCCTGCGCCTCGGTGTAGCCGAAGCTCGCCACGTTGGGCTCGCAGAAGGTCGCGCGCGGGATGAACGGGTGGTCGATGCCGTGGACCTTGTTGCCGGCGATCGTCTCGACGGCGACGATGCCCTCTTCCATCGACTTGTGCGCCAAAGCGGGGCCGGGGACGAGGTCGCCGATCGCGTAGACCTTCGGGTTGCTCGTGCGCAGCAGCTCGTCGACCTTGATCAGGCCGTTCTCAAGCAGCTCGACCTTGGCGGCATCGAGGCCGAGCGCGTCGACGTCGGGACGGCGGCCGGTCGCGACGACGAGGTAGTCGACCTCGCGCTGCTCGCCACCGGCGGTGAAGGTGACCTTGTCGCCCGACTCGCTCACGTTCTCCGCGAAGCTCTTGGTCAGGACCTCGATGCCCTGCTTCTTGAAGCCGCGGGCAGCGACGCGCGAGATGTCGGCGTCCTCGCCGGGCAGGACGCGGTCCAGGCCCTCCAGCAGGGTGACCTTCGAGCCGAGCCGCGCGTAGGCCGACGCGATCTCCGAGCCCGAGGCGCCCGCACCGACGACGGCGAGCGAGCCGGGCAGCGACGTCATCGCCCACGCCTCCTCAGTGCCGATCACGCGGGCGCCGTACTCGATGCCCGGGATCGCGCGCGGCACGGAGCCGGCGGCCAGCAGGATCGCCTTCGTCGCCTCGATCGAGCCGTAGCCCTCGACGCTCACGGTGCCGTCGGCCTGCAGCGTGCCAACGCCGGTGATGACCTCGACCTTGTTGTTCTTGAGCAGCATCGAGACGCCGCCGGTGAGCTTGCCGATGACGCTGTTGCGCCGCTCGGCGACGGCAGCGAAGTCGACGGTCGGCTCGCCGACCTTGATGCCGAACTCGTTGGCTTCGCGGACCTCGCTGAGCACGTCGGCGGAGCGCAGCACGGCTTTCGCCGGGATGCAGGCCACGTTGAGGCAGCGGCCGCCGATGTCGCCCTTTTCGATCACCGCGGTCTTCAGACCGAGTTGTGCGGCTCGGATGGCGGAGACATAACCGCCAGGACCCGAGCCGACGATGACGAGATCGAACGAGTGGTCGGCCATGATTTGAACCTACTAGGCGGTTTCGGAGGGTTGGTGGGCGTCTGCGCCGGACGGACCCTCAGTGGGTGGAATTCGCGGGGTCTGCGCCCTGGCGAGCACGCGGACCAGCTTGTAGAAGAGCGCGCCGCACACGAGCATGATCACCAGCGTGAGCGCCGCTCCGCGGAGCGTCTGGGCGATGATCAGCCCGACAAAGCAGGCCAGCGCCGTGATGCCCAGCAGCGCCTGGAGCAGCAGCAGCGCCCAGGCCTTCAGTCGCCAGACGAAGAACGACAGCCCGACGGCCGCGAAGCCGAAGCCGACCTGCGCGGCCGTACCGGTATCGGTCTGCAGCGCCTCGCGCGGCTCGTAGCCGATGCCGAGCATCAACAGGTTCGTAAGGCCGACGGCGGCGAGCAGGATCGCGGCGATCGCCGCGGCAGCCGGGCGCTCCCCGGGCTCGAACGGCTTGAGCTGCGCGCGCACGGCGGCGTTGCGCTCTTCGGCGGACTTGCGCTTGGGCCGGTCCTTGATCGCCTGCTTCAGCTGCGCTGCGGCTGCCCGCGGGTCGTCGGCCTCGGCGATCGCCCGCACCACGACGATGCGCTCGGCGCCGCTGGCGAGCGTGCGGTCGACGGTGTCTGCGTCGATGCCGCCGATCGCGAACCACGGCAGCTCGGCGTGCAGCGAGGCGTGGTGCACGTAGCGGTAGCCCGTGGCGGGCCGCCCGGGCTTCGTTGGCGTCTCGTGGACCGGCCCGACACCGGCGTAGTCGGCGCCGTCCTTGGCGGCCTGCGCGAGCTGCGCCTCGGAGTGCGTCGACACGCCGACGAGCGCCGACGGACCGGCGATCCGACGCGCCTCGGCGACGGAGAGGTCGTCCTGGCCGACGTGCACGCCGTCGGCGCCGATCGGGTCGACGAGGTCGGGGCGGTCGTTGATGATGAACATCGTGCGCCGCGCGTGGCAGAGGCGCGCGAGGTGCGAGCCGGTGGCGATCAGCTCCTCGTCGCTGGCGCCCTTGGCGCGCAGCTGCACGATGTCGACGCCGCCCTCGATCGCGGCGAGCACCGTCTGCTCGAGGTCTTTGCCGGGGACCGGGCCGATCACGAGGTAGAGGTCGGACTCCAGCAGCCGCAGTCGGCGGGCCGCAAGCACCTTGCGCGGCTCGGGCAGCTCCGGAACCGGGTTCGCGGCGGTGTCCTCGTCGTCGGGGCTAGGTGGCGGCGAGGCTTCGGACTGCGCGCGTGGCACGGGGATTCAGCTTGTCACATGGAATGTTTCCGGGGAGGTCACGCGTCGGCATCCACCGCGTAGAGTCCGCGCCGCTGTGCCCAAGCCGACCGCCACACCCCGCATTGCCGTCATCGGCGGCGGCATCGTCGGCCTGTCGATCACCTGGCAACTCGCGGCGGCGGGGGCCGACGTGCTCCTCTACGAACGCGAGTCTCTGGCAGGCGCCGCGACCCGCGTCGCCGCCGGCATGCTCGCGCCGGTCAGCGAGGCCGACCCCGCCGAGCGGGCGCTGCTTAACCTCGGGTTGGCGTCGGCCGCGGCGTGGCCGGCGTTCGCGGCTGAGCTCGAAGCCGCCGCGGGACTCGACGCGGGGTCTCTCATCCGCACCGATGGCACGCTGCTCGTGGCCCGCGACGCCGACGAAGGCCGCTGGCTCGAACACGAGGCCAAGCTCCGGACCGACCTCGGTCTCCCGTGCGAGCTGCTCACGCCGTCGCAGGCGCGACGCCTCGAGCCCGACCTCGCGCCCGGCCTCCGTGGTGCGCTGTCGGCCCCGGGCGACCAGTCGGTCGATCCGCGGCAGGTGGGCGAGGCGCTGGAGGTCGCAGCGCTCAAGGCCGGTGCAGCGCTCCACATCGGCCACGGCATCTCCGCCGTCGACGACCCCCGCTTGGCCGACTGCGACCGCATCGTGGTCTGCACCGGGGCGTGGCCGCTGCCGGGCGCCGACGCCTTGACGGCCCGCACGCACCCCGTCAAGGGGCAGCTGCTCGTGCTCCGCGACCCCGAGCATGCGCGCGGCGGCGAGCCGATCGTGACCCGGACTCTGCGGGCGCAAACGGTCTACCTCGTGCCGCGCGGCGACGGGCGCTACATCGCGGGCGCCACGATGGAGCACCGCGGCTACGACACCACCGTCACCGCGTGGGCGGTCCACGACCTGCTCCGCGAGCTCTTCGAGGTCGTTCCGGCGACGCGCGAATGGGTGATCGAAGAGGCGATCGCCGGCCTGCGTCCCGCGACGGCGTCGGGCGACCCCGTGCTCGGTGCGGCCCCCGGCGACCCGGCCGGCGACGCCGCGCGCGTCGTCTACGCCGTCGGCCACTACCGCAACGGGATCCTCCTGGCCCCCGAGACGGCCCGCCGCATCACCGAGCTGCTGCTCGGCTGACGAC
>JAEZDB010000011.1 GCA_023429855.1 Actinomycetes bacterium | reverse complement strand
CGTTGAAGCCGTGAGCCCGGCTGCGCGGCCGGCCTTCGCGAGCCGCTCGGCCATCTTGCGGTTGGCCTCGTCGATCATCTCGCCGTCGTAGATCGCGGCGCCCGCGTTGCCGTGGTCGGCCGCAGCCTCGTAGGCGGCGAGCATGCCTTCAGCGTGGTCGTACTGCTCCTGCGTCGGCGTGAAGATCTCGTTCACGACCGGGATCTGGGCGGGGTGGATCGTCCACTTACCGTCGAGGCCGAGGGCGCGCACGAGCTGCGTGCGGACCTTCAGACCCTCCTCGTCCTTGAACGCGGCGTAGGGGCCGTCGATCGCCTGGATGCCGGCCGCGCGGGCCGCGACGACGATCTTCGAGTACAGGTAGTTCAGATGGTCGCCGGGGTAGCCGGCAGGCGTGCCGCCGATCTGCGTGATCGGGATGCCGATCGCGGCGGAGTAGTCGCCGGGGCCGAAGATCAGGGTCTCCATGCGGAGCGAGGCGGTCGCCAGCGACTCAGCGGCAATGAGGCCCTTGGCGTCCTCGATCTGCGCCTCGATGCCGATGCGGCCGAGCTCCCAGCCCTTGCTCATCTCGATCTGCGAGAGGAGCTTGCAGGTCATCTCGATGTCGCCCGGGGTCTGGACCTTCGGGAGCATCACGGCGTCGATCTTGTCGCCGGCGGCCTCGACGACGTCGATCAGGTCGCGGTAATAGAAGGGCGTATCGGTGCCGTTGACGCGGTAGACGATCGTCTTCTGCGGGCCCGAAGCCCAGTCGTTCTCGTTGAGCGCCTGGATGATCGCGCCGCGAGCATCGGCCTTGGCACCGCGGGCAACGGAGTCCTCGAGGTCGAGGAAGATCTGGTCGGCAGCCAGCGACGGCGCCTTCGCCAGGAACTTCTCGCTCGAGCCCGGCACCGAGTGGCACGTGCGGCGCGAGCGCGTAGGACGGGTGGGGGCGGACTGCAGGAGGACGCTCATGGCCCAATCCTGCCAAGAACCGGGGGTCCGCGGCGGTCCGCCCTATCGTGCCTGCGGCCCCACCCTGAGGAGTCACCATGACGCAGGCCACCACGACCACCCGCGAGATCCACCTCGCCGCACGCCCAGCAGGGACGCCGGTGCCGAGCGACTTCGCCACGGTCGAGACCGAGCTGCCGGCCCCGGGCCCCGGGCAGGTGCTCGTCCGCAACACGTGGCTCTCGGTCGACCCGTACATGCGCGGGCGGATGAACGACGCGAAGTCGTACGTGCCGCCGTACGCGCTTGGCGAGGTCATGGAGGGCGGCGCCGTCGGTGAGATCGTCGCGTCGGAGTCCGACCGCGTGCCGGTCGGCGCGACCGTCATCCATCAGGGCGGCTGGCGCGAACACGCGCTCCTCGACGGCCGCGAGGTCCGCGTGGTCGACGTCGAGCGCGCCCCGGCCGAGGCGTACCTCGGGCCGCTGGGGATGCCCGGGCTCACCGCGTACGTGGGACTCACGCGGATCGCCCAGGTCAACGAGGGCGACACGGTGTTCGTCTCGGGCGCGGCCGGCGCCGTTGGCACCGTCGCGGCACGCGTGGCCCGCCACCTCGGCGCGGCGCAGATCGTGGGATCGGCCGGCGGCCCGGAGAAGGGCAAGCGGCTGACCGAGGAGTTCGGTTACGACGCGGCGATCGACTACCGCGAGGGCAAGCTCTACCGTCAGCTCATGGCAGCTGCGCCGGGCGGCGTCGACGTCTACTTCGACAACGTCGGTGGCGACCACTTGGAGGCGGCGATCGGCGCGGCGAACGACCACGCGCGCATGGCGATCTGCGGAGCGATCGCCGGCTACAACGCGACGGCGCGCGAGCCCGGGCCGTCGAACCTGTGGAACCTCGTGAGCAAGCGGCTGACGCTGCGCGGCTTCATCGTGCTCGACCACTACGACCTGGCCTCCGAGTACGCCGCCCTGGCGGCCGGCTGGCTCGCTGACGGATCGCTGCCGTTCGAACGCACCGTGGTCGACGGCTTCGAGCAGACGATCGATGCGTTCCTAGGGCTGTTCGGCGGCGCGAACACCGGCAAGATGCTCGTCCGGCTCTAGCGAGTCTCGGCACGGCTCCGGGTTCACCGTCAACGCTTGACGGCGAACCCGGAGCCGTGCGGCGCGCCCCGCTGCCCGCGGCCGCGAGCGGCGGCCGTAGGATGCGGCGCGTGATCGGCGAAGCAGCGGCCGCAGACCGATCCAGTCGCTGGCGGCCGACCGGCGCCGTGCTGGCGGTGATCGCGGCGGCGGCCGCGACGCTGCTCATGCTCCCGGCCGCATTGGCCTACGACCCGGAGTCGTGGCTGGTGTGGGGGCGCGAACTCGCGCACGGCGACCTCGACGTCACGGCCGGGCCAGCCGTCAAACCGCTGCCGATGGCGTGGAACGGTGCAGCCGTCGCGCTCCTTGGCGATGCCGCCGCGTGGCAGCTCTGGGCCGTGGTCGCTCGGGCCGGACTCCTCGCCGCGGTCTGGCTGGCAGCGGTGGCGGTGGCCCAGGGCGGCGGCAGCCGAGGCTGGCAGGTCGTCGGGGCTGGCGCGGTTGCGGCGACGCCGACGCTCATCGCCGG
>JAEZDB010000491.1 GCA_023429855.1 Actinomycetes bacterium | reverse complement strand
GGGCGGTCGGGCGGCGACATCCCAAACGGCTCGCGGCGCGACCGGCCTCGCAGGCGCGGTAGGGGCGGTCGGGCGGCGACATCAAAAACGGTACGCGGCGCGACCGGCCTCGGCGGCGCCGTAGGGGCGGTCGGGCGGCGACATCCCAAACGGCTCGCGGCGCGACCGGCCTCGCTGGCGCAGCCGGGCCTAGTTAGTCTCGGCTGACCGGCACGACCGGGGTGAGCTTGGGTGGCTCGTAGCGGGGACCGGGCTCGGTGAGGCTGATGGGGCCGGGGTCGCCGGGGCGGCGGGCTTGCCCGATCATGGCGCCTGCCCAGATCAAGCCGAGGACGACCCACAGGTGGCGCCAGTGGAGCGTGTCGACGACGACGGAGTTGAAGAGCAACCCGCACCAGGCGCCGAGCAAGGCCGCCGACCCTATCCCGGCGGATGTTCGGCCCGCGAACGCGTTGCCGATCGCGAGGCCGAGCGTGAGCAGGCAGAGCGTGAGCCAGAGCGCGAGGCCGAGCGGGCCCTGCTCGGCGAGGACGCGCACGTAGGTCGAATGCGACTCGACGGGGTGGTGGTACATGAACTGCCCGGGGCCAACGCCGAGCGGGTAGTGGCTTGCGATCTCGACGCCGGCGCGCTGAGCCCCGAAGCGCTCGCTGTCGTACTGCTGCAGCTGTGCTCGCTGGCCGATGAAGTCGGCCTGACCGCTGAAGACGACCACGGCCATCACCACCATCCCGACGATGCCCAGGCCACCGAGGACGACGACGAGCCGGCCGGTGTGGCGACGACGCAGCAGCAGGATCGCGAGCATCACCGCCGTCGACAGAAGCATGTTGGCCCAGGCGGCGCGGGAGAACGAGAAGATCAGGCCGATGATTAGGACGGCCAGGATGACGAACCCGGTGGCCATCCGGATCCGCAGCAGCCGCGGCGCGATCATCTCCTCCAGCACGATCACCGCGATCGGCACGAGGAACGGCCCGTAGACGTTGGGGTCCTTGAAGAGCGCGCTGGCGCGCGACGAGCCGTCGGCGATCAGCTCGAGTCGAAACGGGAAGCTGGGCAGCTGCAGCGCGAGCGTGCCGACGATCGCCGAGAACACCGCGATAATCAGCCACGCGACCACGATCCCGCGGCCGCGCGAATCACGGTCGGCGTAGCCCGCGAGCCACACCGAGAACACGGCGACGTAGAGCGTGATCGCCGCAAAGCGGATGCCGTCGCTGATGTTGGTCGCTGCGGCGAAGCTGAGCACGTTGAGGGCGACGAGCGCGGCGAGCGTCGCGGCGATCGGTGCGGGGACGCGATCGACGCGCAACCGGCCCGTCACGATGGCGACGGCGATGATCACCGCAAAGATGCCGTCGGGCGGGGCAGGTTCGATCTTCACGACGCCCGACAACAGGAACCCGAGGAACACCGCTGCCTCGTAGCGGGCGACGGTGAGGCCGACGAGCGCGATGAGCCCGACGCCGCCGACCACAGCCAGCGGCAGCGAAGGCGCGATCTTGTCGAAGAGGACCACCGCAATGGTGGCCAGCATCAAGGCGACGGCGACGAGCGGCCCGAGCGTGAGCAGCGAGGGGCGCGCCGGCATCACCGGCGGCGACGCCGCAGACGACGGGGGGAGGTCGGGAGTCAGCAGGGGCGACGTCATCGAGCGCCGGGCAAGATGGAGCGCATCAGCTCCCAGGCCGGTCCCCGACGACGGTACTCCAGCAGGGCGACGACCACTGTGTAGGCGGTCCCGCCGGCCAGGAGCGCGAGGAAGAGGTGGTCGCGCAGCGGCCACATGACGACTGCCATCACGGCGCCGCCGACGAGCCCGATCGACAGCATGCCCCGCAGAATCGAGGGGCCAGCCGCGCGGACGGCGAGTCGCAGCGTGAGCGCGGCGAGCACGACCTCGGTCGCCAGAGCCGCGAGGGCAGCGCCGCGTGCCGCCTCGCTCGGGATCAACAGCAGCACGACCGTGACGCTGAAGAGCGCCGCGAGCGCCGTCGCTTCGACGGTGCGCCGGCCCGGCAGGTGGCTGAGGGCGACGATGCCGGCGAGGTGACCGACGCCGTAGACCACTGATGCGACCGCGAGGTAGGGGAGGTAGTCGGCTGCCGGGACCGCCTGGTCGTCGATGAGGCCGAGGAGCGGCGCGGCGCAGATGCCGAGGACGAGCGCGATCGGGATCATCAACACGATCACCAGCTCGATCGACCCGCGGGTGATCGCCTCCAGCGACGGCTCGTCGCCGACGGTCTTGCCACGCTGCGCTCGCGCGATGATCGGCAGCACCGACGTGCCGATCGACCACGGCAGAAACAGCGTGGCTTCGAGCAGCTGGTAGGCGACGCGGTACTCGCCGGTGACGCTCCTGCCCGCGTAGAGGTAGAGCACGATGATCCCGACGCGGAAGGTGATCTGCCCGAACACCTCTTGCATGCCCCACGGACCGGCCTCGCGCGCGAGCGGCCACCAGGTGCGCGGCGTGCCGGCGAGCCCGGCGGGCGGCTGGCCGTACTTGCGCCCGAGCAGCCACCAGCCGATGCCGATGCCGAGCAGCGCGGCGACGAGGCTCGTCCACGCGACGGCGAGCAGCCCGCCGCCGAGCAGCAGCACGGCGATGCCGAGGAACGCGCCGATCACCTTGACCGGCAGCGCGGCGAAGAAGTAGTCCTGGGTGCGTTCCTTGGCCATGAAGACCGACTGCGCGGTGGCGCCGATCAGCGTGGCCAGCAGCGTGAAGCCGAGGATCAAGGTGACGAGCGTGACGGTGTCGTCGTCGGTGGCGAGGTAGACGGCGCTCGTGCCGACGACGATGCAGACGAGGCCGACGCACAGCTTCATCGCGTTGAGCTGCGGCACCATCCGGGCGGTGGCGTCGTCGCCTTCGATCGCGATGTGGCGCAGCATCAGGCGGTCGAGGCCGAAGCCGGCGAGTGGCCAGTACAGCTGCGTGACCGCCAGCGCAAACCCGAAGTCGCCGACCGCGCCTGGGCCGAGCTGGCTGAGCATGACGATCGTGAGGACGAGCGTCGCGACCTTGCCGAGAACCTCGGCGGCGGCGCGCAGCGCGGTGTTGACGGCGACGCGACGGGTCGGCGGCGTCGTGGGCAACGGAGCGGGGGAGGGCGCTGGTGCGGGGGTGGCGCTCAATCGACGGGTGCTTGCGGGGGAATCAGCACCGCAGGAGTATGCACCGCCAGCGCGGCGCCATCGACGTTCGGCCGGGCCTGACCAAGCCATTCGAGGGCGATCGTGGTCTCGGGGGGACGGTGCTCGTAGTGGTGCGCGTCGGACGCGATGACGTCGATCAGGCCCGCATCAAGCAGGCCGATGGCGGCCGCCTGAGCCGTGCGGCCGTAGCGGCCGATCAGGGCGCCGCTGGTGACCTGGGCGTGCGCACCGCGGGCAACCAACGCCTGCAGCAGCCCTGGATCCTGCTGGATCAGCGGGATCCGCTCAGGGTGCGCGATCAGAACCGGAACCCCGTCGTCGAGCAGCTGGTGGATCGGCCACGTCGGGTCGCCGAAGGCCGGTCCCAGCGGGAGCTCGACGAGTAGCGGTCCCGTCCCCCCGAGCCGCAGCGCCTGGATCTCGGCGTCGTCCATGTCGATCAGCGCGTCGACGTTGACCTCTGACCCGCTGAGCACCTCGAGCTCGACGCCGTTGGCCGCCAGCAGCGCCCGCAGGTACGCAAGCCGCGACTGCAGCTCCGGCACGGGCGTGGCGAACTGCGCGGTGCGGTGTGGCGTCGCGGCGACGGTCGTGACGCCGTCGGCCACGAGGGCCCGCGCGAGGGCCACGGCGTGCGCGTCGTCGGCGGGGCCGTCGTCGAGCGCTGGCAGGAGGTGGCAGTGCAGGTCGACGAAGCCGCTCATCGCACCGGCAAGCCACCCGCAGGCACCCGCGCCGCCTTGGCGACCGCGCGCCGCGCGCCACGGGCAGCGGCCTTGGCGCGTTTGCTGTTGGTGGCTTGCTGGGCGTCGATGAGCCCGGCGCCGAAGCGGCTATCGGTGCCCTTCTGACCGAGGTCGTGGGTCGAGCGGACGAGGTACGCCGCGAGCAGGTCGGCCTTTGGGTTCTTGCCGAGCAGCCCGCTGCCGTGCACCAAGGCCGCAATGCCAGAGGCGTGCGCCGCCGCCATCGACGTGCCGACGTAGTCGAGCGGGACGCCGAGCGTGGACGGGTCGCCGGGGCGCTGCAGCGTGACCTGCGCGATCGGCACGCCGGGGTCGTTGGGTCGGCACCGCGCTGAGGTGTCCGTCGCGTGGTCGATGCCGCCGCCGGGAGCGACGAGGTCGAGGTCGGCGCCAGCGTTGGAGAACGCGGCGCGGCAGCCATGCGCCGTCGTCGCGCCGACGGCGAGCACGGCCGGCGACCGCGCCGGCAGTGACACCTGGCCCACGCCGTCGTTGCCTGACGACGAGATCACGAGGACGCCCTTGCGGTGCGCCTCTTCGACGGCGGCCATGACTTCGGGGATCTCGCTCGCGCGCACGCTTGACGGGAAGTCGGCAGAGAGGTTGATGATGTCGGCCTTGCGCCGCACGGCGTACTTGATGCCGCGCGCGATGGCGAGCGTGTCGCCTTCGTCGTCGGCGTCGAGCACCCGGATGGGGATGATGTCGGCCTCGTACGCCAGGCCGGTGAGGCCCGCGGCGTTGTTCGTCGCGCCCGCGATCGTCGACGCCACGTGCGTGCCGTGGCCCGAGCGGTCGTCGGGGTAGCGGTCTTCGTCGACGAAGTCGTAGCCCTGCAGGATCCGCGCGCGCGGCAGGTCGGGCGACTGGCGGTAGGGCCCGCTCGTGCGGTAGGCGACGCCCGAGTCGACGACGGCGACCCGCACGTGGCGCCCGCCAGCGCGGGCGGCGCCACGCGATCGCAGCTGATCCCAGGCCTGCGGGGCGTGCACGCCCCACTGCCCGGCGAAGTTCCACTGCACGCTCGTCCACGGCACGTCGCCGACAGCGTCGTTGGGGATCCAGCCGGTGAGCAGCGAGGGCCCCGTGAGCATCTCGGCGGGGAGGTCGACCGGCGCGCTCACGGGCGGAGCGGCGCTCGGCGGCGAGGTGGTCTGCGCGGCCGTGGCGCGCTGGCCGGCCGCTTTGGCGATCAGGTTCACGCTGGCCGACGCGAAGAGCTCGGGGTGCTCGCGCAGCTTGCGCGCCACGACCTCGGGGTCGACGCCCTTGCGGAGCACGACCTTCTGCAGCTCGCCGCCGTGCGGGTGCACGAGGAGCTCTCCCGCGCGGGCGGTGACGCCCTCGCGGATCGTCGTCTTCGGACCTTCCGCCAGCGCAGTCGACGCAGGGATGGCAAAGGCGAGGGCGGCGACCCCTGCCGCCAACTGTGGTGATCGCCTGCGCATCTTCACCCATTGAACACGGCAACGGCGCGTGAAGTTGCAGTGCTTTGCATCAATTCACGCGCGCAACTGCGCCGACTTCGCGCAGACGCGCCAAAACTCGGGGTCCACGCGCGCGTGGGACACTCCGCGGGTGGACGTTCCGCCGACCGCCAGCCAGCAGACGGAGGACGACGAGCGCTGGATGCGGCTCGCGATCGAGGAGGCCCAGATCGCCGAAGCGCACGGCGACGTGCCCATCGGCGCGGTGGTCGTCGCAGGCGGCAAGGTCGTCGGCCGCGGCCGCAACGAGCGTGAGCTGGCGAGCGATCCGACGGCCCACGCCGAGGTGCTCGCGCTCCGCGAGGCTGCTCGCACGATCGGCGACGGCTGGCGCGTCACCGGCGGCACGCTCTACGTGACCCTCGAGCCGTGCACGATGTGCGCCGGCGCGATCGTCCTCTCGCGCGTCCCGCGCGTCGTCTTCGGCGCCTTCGACCCCAAGGCCGGGGCGGCCGGCAGCGTGCTCAGCGTGCTCGACCGCCCCGAGTTCAACCACCGGCCGGACGTCGCCACCGGCGTGCTGCACGACGAGTGCGCCGAGCTGCTGCGCGCGTTCTTCCGCGCCCGCCGCTGAGGCGCGCCGCCTGCCCAGCGCACGGTCGGCTGCAATGCAGCCGCCGCAGGCCGTCCGCCAGAAGACCGAGCGTGACGGCGGTCCGCTAAGGTAGCCGCTCGCCTGCCCCTTGCGGGGCACACCCTTGGAGGGGTGCCGGAGTGGCTGAACGGGGCAGTCTCGAAAACTGTTGTAGGCGTAACCCGTCTACCGGGGGTTCGAATCCCCCTCCCTCCTCTGCAAGCGCCGCCGTCCCGCACCACGCGGGGCGGGGGCGCTTCCCTTTAGGCGGCGCTCGGCGCCGGGCTTCTTGAACCCCTTCACCTTCTCGACCTCGAACGCGTAGCCGGCCCGTTTGAGGGCGTCGGCGGCGACGCCGCAGGGGTGGCGCAGCAGCGGGAAAGACCCGGCCACCGGGCCGACCCCGCAGGTGAAGAGGCGCATGCGCCAAAGCCTACGGGGCCGCCCAGGCGCGGCTGGGCGGCAGGTCGCCTATGCCGCCATCGCCAGCACCGGCCAGTCGGCCACGCGCGCGAGCAGCGTGCGGTCATGCGTGACCAGGACCACCGCCGCGGGCGTCGCGACGAGCGCCTCGGTCAGCTCGTCGACGAGCGTGACCGACAGGTGGTTTGTCGGCTCGTCGAGGAGCAGGACCGATGGGCGGCTCAGCACGATCCGTGCGAGGTCGACGCGCCGGCGCTGCCCGACCGAGAGCTGCCCGATCGGCCGCACGAGGTCGGCGTCGCGCAGCAGGCCAGTCGCCCGTACCGCGTCGATCGCCTCGAGCGGGTCGAACGCAGATGCGGTCCGGCCGTCGCGAACGGCGACCACGGGCGCGAGCACGTCGAGCGCCGTGAGCGCCGGGTCGAGCTCATCCTCTTGGTGCAGCCAGCCGACCGAGGCGTCGGGCGAGTGCTGCACGTAGCCGCCGTTGGGCGAGACCGCCCCCGCGAGCAGCGCAAGCAGGCTCGACTTGCCGGCGCCGTTGGGCCCCGCGACCCGCAACCGACCGCCAGCCATCAGCTGCAACGGCGTTTCCGCCGGCGGCTGCGTGGTGCGGCCGTCGAGTCGCAGGTGGTCGGCGGTCAGCAGCGGCCCCTTGGCGACCTTGCCGATGTCGGGCAGGTCGAAGTGGAGCGGCGCCGGCGGCTCGCTCGGCCGCTGCGCGACCGCGTCGTCCAACCGCCTCCGCACCTCGCGCACCGCGCTCGAGATCCGGCTCGCGCGCCCGTGCTTGCTTGACCCCTTCTCGGGCCGCCACGCATCGGGCGCCCGCTCCTGGGCGGCCGCGAGTTCAGCGCGCAATCGCTCCTCGGCATCGAGGCTCGCGGCGTACTGCTCTCGCCAGCGTTCCATGGCATGGGCTCTGGCCTTGCGGAACTCGGCGAACGTCCCGCCGAACAGCGACGCGCCGCCGCCTTCCGACGGGTCGAGGTCGAGCATCTTCGTCGCGACGGCGTCCAGCAGCCAGCGGTCGTGCGTCACGAGGACGACCACTCCCGGGTGCCCCAGCAGCCGCGCGGCGAGGCGGTCGAGCGCTTCGTCGTCGAGGTGGTTGCTCGGCTCGTCGAGCAGCACCGCGCCACCTGGATGATGCAGGGCGCAGGCGAGCCGCAGCCGGTAGCGCTGACCAGGCGAGAGCGAGGCGAGCCGATGCTCGCGCGGCAGCTCGGCCGAGAACCGGTCGAGGTCGCCTTCGAGCCGGCGCTCGGCGTCCCACGCATCGAGGTCGTCGACGACCGCGAGCGCCAGCTCGTACGCCTCCGTCGCGTCGGGCCCGCCATCGGCCAGAGCCGCCGACGCGCGCGACAGCTCGTCGATCGCCGCCGTGGCCTGCGCAAGCGTCGCATCGAGCAGCGACTGCACCGTCGCGTCTGGTGCGGCGTGCAGCTCTTGCTCGACCAGCGAGCGCGTGGTCGTGCAGTTGACCGTCCCCGCGTCAGCCGCAAGCTGCCCGGCGAGGATCCGCAGCAGCGTGCTCTTGCCGCAGCCGTTGTCGCCGATCACGGCGAGCCGGTCGCCAGCGGCCGCAGCCAGCGACACGTCGTCGAGCACGACGCCGCTGCCGAAGCTCTTGCGCAGGCCAGTCGCGACCAGGTGCGTGGAGGTGGTGATCGGAGTGCCCGAGACAGCGCCCAGGCGGGTGTGACGGCGTGCGCCGTCGGCAGTAGAAGCAGACATACAAGTCCTTCGCAGAGAGAAGTGCCGGTTCGACCACGGCCGCCGGGCGCGCATCGGCGCGACCAAGGCAGGGCTCGTGGGAACCGCGGGCTAGACGAAGTAGTGCAAGCTGCTCATCGCGTCATTGACCGTAGCAGCGGTCGTCACGGGCGTCGAGCGGATTGGACGAGGTGGTCGGCGCGCGAAGCGCACGCCGTCCCGGCCTGCCGGGCCTAGTGCTGCGCGACCTCCGTGTGCGCCCCGATGCCGGTGAGCGAACGGACCTCCATCTCCGACGCCTTGGCCTCGAGGTGCTCCTTGCTCGTGATCGTGCCGATGAAGCCGAGCAGGAACGACGCCGGGATCGACACGAGGCCGGGGTTGCGGAGCGGGAACCACGACCAGTCGCTGTTCGCGAACATCGACGTCTCCGTGCCGGAGACGGCGGGCGAGAAGACGATCAGCACGAGCGAGATCGCGAGGCCGCCGTAGATGCTCCAGAGGCAGCCGCGCGTGTTGAAGCGCTTCCAAAACAGCGAGTAGAGCAGCGTCGGCAGGTTGGCCGACGCGGCCACGGCGAAGGCGAGTGCCACGAGGAACGCGACGTTCTGGCCGTTGGCCGCGATGCCGCCCGCGATCGCGACGGCGCCGATCACCACGGCGGCGCGCCGGGCGACCTTGACCTCAGCGCCCTCCGGCGGGTTGCCGCGGTGGATCACGCTCGCGTAGATGTCGTGCGCGAACGACGCCGACGCCGTGATGGTGAGCCCCGCGACGACGGCCAGGATCGTCGCAAACGCCACCGCCGAGATCACCCCGAGCAGCAGCGTCCCGCCGAGCTCGTAGGCCAGCAAGGGCGCCGCCGAGTTCGCGGCGCCGGGCGACGCGAGGATCGTCTCCGAGCCGACGAGCGCCGCGGCGCCGTAGCCCAGCACGAGGGTGAGCAGGTAGAAGAGGCCGATCAGCCAGATCGCCCACACGACCGAGCGGCGGGCTTCGGTCGCCGTCGGCACGGTGTAGAAGCGCATGAGGATGTGCGGCAGGCCGGCCGTGCCGAGCACGAGCGCGATTGACAGCGACACGAAGTCGAGCTTCGTCGTCCCGCTCAGCCCGTACTGCTTGCCGGGATCCAGCGAAGCGCCGGCGGCGGCGCCATCGCTGAGGAGTCCCGACAGGTCGAAGCCCTGCTTCGCCAGGACCCAGACCGTCATGAGCGTCGCGCCGGCGATGAGCAGCGCGGCCTTGATGATCTGCACGTAGGTGGTGCCCTTCATACCGCCGATCAGCACGTAGGCGACCATCAGCGCGCCGACCACGGCGATCACGAGGGCCTGGCCGCCGGAGCTGTTGATGTCGAGCAGCAGCGCGACCAGTCCGCCGGCGCCGGCCATCTGCGCGAGCAGGTAGAAGAACGAGACGGCGAGGGTCGAGATCGCCGCGGCCATCCGGACCGGCCGCTCCTGCATCCGGAACGACAGCACGTCGGCCATCGTGAACCGGCCGGTGTTGCGCAGCAGCTCCGCGACGAGCAGCAGCGCCACGAGCCAGGCGACGAGGAACCCGATCGAATAGAGGAAGCCGTCGTAGCCGTAGATCGCGATGGCGCCGGCGATGCCGAGGAACGACGCGGCCGACAGGTAGTCGCCGGAGATCGCGATGCCGTTCTGGCGACCGCTGAACGCCGCGCCGCCGGTGTACATCTGCGCCGCGTTGGTGTTGGTCCGGCTGGCGCGGATCACGAAGAACAGCGTCACGCAGACGAACGCCGCGAAGATCGCGATGTTGAGCGCCGGGCTGCCGGTGCTGTCGGACGCGGCGACCGGCAGCCCGATGGCGCCGGGCGCGCTCATGACTGCGCCTCCACGTCGAGCTGGTGGTGCGCCTGGCGAATGGCGTCGGCGCGGGGATCGAGGACGCTGCGGGCGAACCGCACGTAGAACGTGGT
Source organism: Actinomycetes bacterium (assembly GCA_023429855.1). Taxonomy (GTDB): domain Bacteria; phylum Actinomycetota; class Thermoleophilia; order Solirubrobacterales; family Solirubrobacteraceae; genus JAGIBJ01. The sequence goes on along the minus strand of JAEZDB010000491.1, from coordinate 1,476 downwards.
GACGGCGAAGACCATCACGAACTGCAGCAGCCCGAAGACGAGGCCGACGTTGATGCTCCCGGCGATCTGCTCGCTCATGAAGCCTGGGGCGTAGGCCGCGCACAGCACGTACGTGAAGTAGAACGCGAGCGCTCCACCGGTGACGGGGAACACGAAACGGCGGTACCGCGACCGCAGCTCCTGAAACTCAGGCGTGGCCTGGATCGCCGCGTACTCCGCGACGGGGGTGTCCGATGGGCCTCTCACGATGCCTCCTCTGCGGCGGCGTGGGGTACACCGCGATTGTGACTACCGTCACACCAAACAGGGGAGGGGGTCGCGCCCAGGTCGCAGCGTCCTGGGCGCGGGCGGTCACCGCGGGCGCCATCGGACACCCGTGGGCGACGGGCTAGTCGCCGAACCCGCCCTCGTAGATCGTGACCGTCACGCCAGGGTCGACGGCCGACGTGGTGCCGTCGGCGCGGCTTACCGTGACCGGCCAGGTGCCGAACTCGTCGAGCGGCGGCACGAGCGCGTAGATCGTGCTGCCGGTGTTGAGCACGACGCGCACTGTGTGCGGGCCGAACTTGATCGTGCGCACGCCCTTGAGGTTGGTGCCGCGCAGGTAGAGGAGGCCGCCGTCGAAGCTGTTGATGCCCTCGGTCTCGGTCGCCGACGAGACGGCGACGGTCGGCGGGCCGGCGGGGGCTGCGCCGGCGTTGGCGATCGTGGCCAAGGCGACGGCGCTGCCGTCGACGGTGCAGGAGCTCGAAGTGGTCGGCACTTGCTCGGTCAGCAGCAGGACCGGATTCGCGATCGTGAATTCGATCGACGTGGCCGTGAGCGCGAGCTTGACGGGCTGCGTGCCGCCGACGAACAGTCCGGTGTCGGGGTTCAGCGCGGTCTCCACCTCCCAGCGCTCTGCGCCGAGCGCCGTGACGGTGTTGGTGCTTCCGCCGACGAAGAGGTCGCCGCCTTCACCGCCGGACGCCTGCATCGTGACCCGGTTGAGGCCGGCGACGTACCTGAACGGCGCCGACCCGTGGGTCGTCGCGGTGCCACGCGAATGCTGGACGGTGAGCGCCAGGTTCGTCGGATCGAGGAATTCGCCCTGTCGGGTCGATGCGGGCACGGTGCCTTCGACGCGAACGCTCGTTGGCTGCCCGGCGAGGGCGCCGTCGCACGTGAGCTGGGCGGTCACGTCGACCGGCTGCGAGCCGGCGGCGCCGGCCATGGCGGGGGCGGCGAGCATTCCGCCGATCGCGATCGACGAAGCTGCGCGGCGTGCCGCGCGGTTGAGGTGAGACATCGGGCCCTCGGGGAACGGGTGGGACAGGTCCGCTGGTGGCGCACGAGGGTCGACGGAACTCGACGCCCGTGCTGCACGAAACGGTTCGTCCACCCTTACCCAGCGTTGCGCGAAAGTCAAATACCAATTTGCCAAATTGGTATCTGGACACCGAGGTCCGAAACGACGACGGGCCCGCCGAAGCGGGC
>JAEZDB010000472.1 GCA_023429855.1 Actinomycetes bacterium | reverse complement strand
CCGCTCCCGTGCGGCGGGCCGCCGGTCGGCCCGACCGCGGTGGCCGCGAGGCCCCGGCGGTAGAGCTGCGCCAGGTCACCTCGGGCCCCCGACACGACCGTGACGACCCGCGTACGGTGCGTGCGATTGACCAGACGCGCCTCAGTGAGCTGCTCGCGGTTAATGATCGCCGCGCGGCCTGGGCCCTCGGCCACTTCGACCTCGTCGCCGACGGGTCGTGCCACGACCACCGTCGGCGACATCCCTCGTAGGTCGGCGGGCGCGAGTCCTGCCGTCGCTCCGTCGAGCCACAACACCGCGAGATCTGCGTCAGCCAGCGCGCGGTCGAGGTTGCGGGCGGCGCGGCGACGCCCGCTCGTCTCGCGTACCTCGACCTGCAGGCCGAGGCGTTCGATCCCGCCAAGCAAACTGCTTTGGAACGGGTTCCAACCTGAGAGGTGCAACGTCGAGCGACCTGCGCGAGAGTCGCGAAACGCGAGCCCGATCAGCCCTGCGCCACCGCAGATACCGAGCGCCATCTCACCGGTGACCTCGCCTCCGGCTGCCGCCGCAAGCGCGGAAAGCGCCCAGATCTCGGGGTGAACCGCGGCCGACGGCCGCTCAGACATCAAGCTCTGGTTGAGCGTTAGCGTCGGCGGCCCCATCAGCCGCATCCTCGCTGGCTGCGTCCTGCAGCGACGCCAGTTCACCCGCGAGCAGCGCGCGGAGCCCGTCTTCGTCGAGCACGCGTACGCCCAGGCGCTCTGCCTTCGCCAGCTTGCTGCCGGCCGCGTCGCCCGCGACGAGGAAGTCGGTCTTCTTGCTCACCGAGGTCGTCACCTTGCCGCCCTCTGCGAGGATCAGCGCCGTCGCCTGCTCGCGCGTGAGTTCAGGCAGCGTGCCGGTGAGCACGAGCGTGGTGCCGTTGAGCAGCCCTTCGCCGGGGGGCGGGCCCTCCTCCTCCATCTGCAGGCCGGCGTCGCGCAGCCGCAACAGCAGCTCGCGCACAGGGCCCTGCAGCTGGGAGGCGATCAGCTCGGCGTTCTTGCCGCCGATCCCCGGCGTCTCGGCGAGCTGCTCGGGCGTGGCCTCAAGGAGCGCGTCGAGCGACCGGAACCGCGCCGAGAGCGACCGGCCGGTCACCTCGCCGACGCCTTCGATGCCCGCCCCGAACAGCACCCGCGCGAACGGCTGCGACTTTGACCGCGCGATCGCGTCGATCACGGTCTGGGCGCTCTTCTCGGCAAACCCGCGGATGCGCGGCTGGCCCTCGTCGTCCTTCTCGTAGAGCTGCTCAGGGGTGAGGGCGTAGAGGTCGGCGGCGGTCTCGACGAGGCCCGCCCCCATCAGCGCGCCGACCTGCAGCTCGCCGAGGCCCGCGATGTCCATCGCGCCGCGCGACACGAAGTGCCGCAGCAGCTGCCACTGGCGCCCCGGGCACACCGGGTTCGGGCAGTTCGTGAAGACGGAGTCCTCGCGCTTGACGGTCGCCGTTCCGCAGCGCGGGCACGTGCTCGGTGGCACCGGAACCGGCGCACGGTCGTCGCGCTCCACCACGTGCGGTGCAGGCGAGATGACCTGCGGAATCACGTCGCCGGCGCGCAGCACGATCACGTCGTCGCCTGGGCGCACGTCCTTGCGAGCCAGGTCCTCCTCGTTGTGCAGCGTCGCCATCGAGACGGTCACGCCGCCCACGACCACGGGCTCCAGGACGGCAAACGGGTGCAGGTCGCCGAACTTGCCGACCGACCACTGCACGTCGCGCAGCTTGGTCACCTTCGTCGTCGGCGGGAACTTCCAGGCGATCGCCCAACGCGGATCGCGCCCGACGACACCGAGGCGGCGCTGCAGCGCGAAGTCGTCGACCTTGATCACCACGCCGTCGATCTCGAACGGCAGGTCAGCGCGGCGCTTCTCCCAAACCTCGCAGCGGGCCACGACTTCGTCTTCGCTGTCGAGCACGACGATGTCGGGGTTGACCGGGAAGCCTTTCTCCCCCAGCCAGGCCAGCGCCGCAGAGTGCTCGACCGGCAGCCCTCCCGGACCGGCGGCCGTGCGCATCAGTGCCGCAGCGCGCTCGTCGAGCGGGCGAAGCTCGTCACCGGCCTCCTGCGCCCAGACGCCGATCGAATACGCCCAGAACCGCAGCGGCCGCTCGGCGGCCAGCCGCGAGTCGAGCTGGCGGATCGTGCCCGCGGCCGTGTTGCGCGGGTTCATGTAGGTCGACTCGCCTGCTGCGGCTCGGCGTTCGTTGAGCGCGAGGAAGTCGTCGGTGGCCATGTAGACCTCGCCGCGGACCTCGAGCACGGCGGGCAGGTCGTCGCCCTCGATCCGCTGGGGGACCTCGCCGATCGTCTTGATGTTCTCGGTGACGTCCTCGCCGACTCGGCCGTCGCCGCGGGTCGTGGCGCGCGCAAGCCGTCCGTCCTCGTAGATCAGCGACATCGCGAGGCCGTCGATCTTCGGCTCGCAGACGTAGCGGAAGACCGGGTCCTCGATGCCCTCGCGTGCGAGGTGGCTCACCATCCGCGCGATCCAGCCGCGCAGCTCGTCGGCGCTGCGCGCGTTGGCCAGCGACAGCATCGGAAGCGGGTGCTCGACCTTCGCCAGGTGCCCGGCAGCGCGGCCGCCGACCGTCTGCGTGGGCGACTCGGGCGTCTGCAGCTCGGGGAACTTCTCCTCGAGCGCCTTGAGCTCACGTTGGAGGGCGTCGTACTCGTCGTCGCCGATCGTCGGATCGTCGCGCTCGTAGTAGGCCGCGTTGTGGACGGCGATCTCGGCGTGGAGCGCCGCAGCGCGCTCGCGCGCCGCAGCAGGTGCAGACTCCGTCGGCGCCGCGCCCGGCTGTGGGTCGACCGCGTCGGTCACTCGCCGGAGCCGATCGCGTCGGCCGGACGCGCTGCACGCGCGGCGGGGTCGGCTGGAGC
>JAEZDB010000427.1 GCA_023429855.1 Actinomycetes bacterium | reverse complement strand
CCGCCAACGGCGGACGCCGCTCGCGACCGCGAGCCAGGCGCTGGAGCGCGACGCCGGTCAGCGCCGCCTGCACCCCCGCTGCCGCCGCGGAGCGGACCGTCACCGCTGGTGCTGCCAGCTCGCCCAGGCCGACGTGACCATGTCGTCGAGGTCGCGCGAGGCGACCCAGCCGAGGTCCTGGTCGATCAGGTCGGCGCTGGCGACGATGCGGGCCGGGTCACCCGGGCGGCGCGGCGACACGGCCGGCTCGAAGCCCACGCCTGTGCCCTCGCGCACGGCCGTCATGATCTCGCGCACGGTCGAGCCCTCGCCACGACCAACGTTGTAGATCGGTGCGAGGGTGCGGCCCGCCTCGAGCGCCTGCGCAGCGACGACGTGCGCCTCGGCCAGATCGACGACATGGATGTAGTCGCGGATGCAGGTGCCGTCGCGGGTGGGGTAGTCGTCGCCGAAGATCTTCGGCGCTTCGCCCTTGTCGAGCGCGCGGAAGATCAGCGGGAAGAGGTTGTAGGGGCTGTGGTCGGCGAGCTCCTTGGGGCCCGAACCGACGACGTTGAAGTACCGCAGCGACGTCTGCCGCAGCTCCGGCCAGGTGTCGGCGACGCGTCGCAGCAGCCACTCGGAGACGAGCTTGCTCTCGCCGTACGGCGACTCGGGCCCGGTCGGCGTGGCCTCGGTCACGATCTCCTCGGCGGGCGTGCCGTAGGTCGCGCACGACGAGGAGAACACCATGTTCACGCAGCCGGCCTCGCGCATCGCGTCGAGGATCACGCCCATCCCGTAGATGTTGTCGCGGTAGAAGACCGTCGGCTGGTCCATCGAGAGGCCCGCGTACTTCCAGCCGGCCAGGTGCACGACGCCGTCGATCTGGTGCTCACGGAACACTCCCGCGACGATCTCGGTGTCGATCACCGAGCCGACGACGAGCGGCACATCATCGGGCACGAACTCCTTGAAGCCGCTCGAGAGGTTGTCGAGCACGACGACCTCGATGCTCGCCGCCTGGAACGCGCGGATGATGTGGGAGCCGATGTACCCGGCGCCACCGGTCAGGAGCCATGCCATGCAGGCGATCCTACGGGGCGCGGTGCGCCGGGGCGACTGAGGCCGACGAGATCGAGGGCACCGCGCCGACCACGCAAGGTTCGCCTTAGTCGACTAAGTTGATTCAGCACGATATGCTGGCTCCATGGCCAGCAGGACCGTCGGTATGCACGAGGCAAAGACCCAGCTCTCGCAGCTCGTCCGCGACCTCGAGAACGGCGACGAGATCACGATCACGCGGAGCGGCAAGCCAGTCGCCCGGCTGGTTGCGCCCGCGCAGCCCACGTCCTTTGCCTCGACTCGTGGGATGTTCAAGGGGCAGATCTGGATGTCGGACGACTTCAACGAGCCCGACGAGGAGCTCGAGCGGCTGTTCGGCACGCGCGACTGATCGTGTTCCTCGATACGCAAGCCGCGCTTTGGTGGTTGATCGACGACGCTCGACTCACAGAGCCTGCTGCGGCTGCGATCGCCGGCGCAGCGGAGGTCGCCGTGAGCGTCGCTTCGGTGTGGGAGCTCGAGATCAAACGAGCCAAGGGAAAGTTTGATGGCCCTTCGCTCTACGAACTATGCGTGGCAGCTGGCTTTCGGCTGGTCGAGATCTCGGCCGACCATGCCCGCGCCGCCGCGCACCTACCTGCAATCCATGCCGATCCTTTTGACCGCATGATCGTCGCCCAAGCCATTACCGCGCGGCGATCACTGGTAACGGCCGACTCCGTGCTTTCGAGCTACGCCGTCTCGACGATTTGGTAGAGGTCTCGGGCCTGGCCGAGCGCTACCCCCGCCGTTCGCGCAGCCACTGCCGCGCAAACGCCGCGACGTACCAGGGGTTGTACTTGGCGTAGCGCACGAAGAGCCGCCGCGGCTCGCGGCTGAGGCGGTAGGCCCACTCGAGTCCGCGCTCCTGCATCCACGACGGGGCCTGGCTCACGAGCCCGCCGTGAAAGTCGAACGCCGCGCCGACGCCGATCAGCAGCGCCGGCTCCAGGCGATCTCGGAGCTGCTGCATCCACAGCTCCTGCCGCGGCGCACCGAGGCCGCACCAGACCACGTCGGCACCCGAGGCGTTGATCATGGCGACCACCTCGTCCTGCTCGGCCTCCGTCAGCGGACGGAACACCGGCCGGTGGCTGCCGGCGATCACGAGGTCGGGGTGGCGCGCCTGGAGGCGGTCGATCAGGCGCTGCAGGGCCGTCGGGTCGTCGTCGCGGCCGCCGTAGAGGAACCACCGCTGCCCGCGCTGCGCGGCGCGGGCCGCCTGGTAGGCCATGAGGTCGGGGCCGTAGACGCGCCGGTCGATCGGCTCGCCGAGCGCCTTCAGCCCCCAGGCGACGGGCTGGCCGTCGGGCACCGCGAACGAGCTCGCCTGAATCGCGGCCTTGAGGGCCGGGTCCTCTTGGGCCGTCATCACGGAGTGCACGGCCGTGACGCAGATGTAGTCGCCGACCTGGCCGCGGCGGCCGACCTCGCCCGCAGGCAGCCGAGCCGCGTCGCCCGGTGCTGCCG
>JAEZDB010000411.1 GCA_023429855.1 Actinomycetes bacterium | reverse complement strand
GCGGCCGGTCGCCCGAGTGCGCGAGCGAGCAAGGTCGGAAAGGCCCCCGGTGCCGCGTGATAGCCGAACGCGGCCAGCCCGCCGTCGCGCAGGACGCGCGCCGCCTCTGCCAGCAGCCGCTCTGCGCCGGCGGCATCGGTCGACGACAGGGCGGGCGCGACGACGAAGTCGGCCTCGCCGTCGCCGAGCTGGCACGCCTGCCCAGCGACCAGCTCGGCAGTCGTCGCGCCGTCGACGTCAGGCGCCGTCAACCCTGCCGAGGCGGCGATCTCGGCCATGCGGGCCGGGGAGCTCGTCGACATCGCTTCGAGCGCCTCTAGCCGAGGGTCTTCTCCGCCCAGTGGGCGGCGTACACGTTGCCGTTGTAGTCGTCGATGGCGTGGTAGCCGGCCCCGGTGTAGAGCGCGAGGGCATGCGGCTGGTCGGCGCCGTGCTGCAGGCGCACGCGCTCGTAGCCGGCCTCTCGGGCGCGCTCTTCGACGTAGCCGAGCAAGTCCGACGCGATGCCGCGCGAGCGGAACTTCGGGATCACGTAGATCCGTTTGATCTCCGCCAGCGTGCCCTCGAGCTGCTTGAAGCCGCCACAGGCGACGGGCTGGTGTCCCTTCCAGGCGACGAAGAACCCGCCGGTCGGCGGGGTCAGCTCGTCGGGCGTCGCGGTGGGGCGGAACCCCTTGCGCTTGCCGTACAGGGCGTCGAGCTCGGCGAGCATCGCCGTGATCAGCTCACGCCCGGGCGACTCGTCGGACGAGGCAGGGCGGATCTCGATTGGCGGGCTCAAAGCAGAGCGTTCCTTGGTGGGACGAGGATGGGGACGGGCGCCTCCGGCGACCTGCCGGGTATCGTCGCAGGCCGCCATGGCTCGCGACTGGTCCGATCTCGTACTCCTGCCTGAAGGCGCTGCGGCGCCCCGGCCCGTCGAGGAAGAAAAGCGGCGCGGGTTCTTCAAGCGGTTCCGCGAAGGGCTCGGCCGTACGCGTGAGGCGCTGGGCGCCGAGGTCCGCGCGACGCTGTTCGACACGCTCGACGCCGAGGCGTGGGAGCGCCTGGAGGAGGCGCTGATCGGGGCCGACGTCGGCGCGCCGGCTACGGCCCGCATCGTCGCCCGCCTCGAGGAGATCGCGGGCGGCGGCGCCACCGGCGAGGTGCTCACCGACGAGCTGACCAAGCTGCTGGCCGAGGGCGCCACGGTCTCCACCGAGGAGGCCCGCGCGATCGACCTGCGTGCCCGCCCCAGCGTGATCTTGGTCGTCGGCGTCAACGGCACCGGTAAGACCACGTCGACCGGCAAACTCGCCCACCACCTGCGCACGACCCTCGGCCTGAAGGTCGTCCTCGCCGCTGCCGACACGTTCCGCGCGGCCGCCGTCGAGCAGCTGCAGGTGTGGGGCGAGCGCTCCGGCACCGAGGTGGTCACGGGTCCGCAGGGCTCCGACCCGGGCGCTGTCGCGTTCCAGGCCATCGACCGCGCGATCGCGACGAACGCCGATGTGGTCGTGATCGACACGGCCGGCCGTCTGCACACGCAGGACCAGCTGATGGACGAGCTCGGCAAGATCCGCCGCGTGATCTCAAAGCGTCTCGACGGCGCGCCGCACGAGACGCTCCTCACGATCGATGCGACTACCGGCCAGAACGGTTTGCGGCAGGCCGAGATCTTCTCGTCGGTCACTCCCGTCGACGGCATCGTCTTGACCAAGCTCGACGGCACAGCGAAGGGCGGCATCGCGATCGCCATCGCCGACAAGCTGAAGATCCCGGTCAAACTCGTCGGCGTGGGCGAGGGCGTGGAGGACCTTCGCCCGTTCGACGCGGGCGACTTCGCCAGCGCGCTGCTCCGGTAGGGAGCGGGCGTACCGGCGCTGGCAGCGCGCTTCACCGAAGCTCCCTACAGGAACCTCGCAGGGCGGGCCCGCCCGCCTCCCGCGGCGTTCCCGACAGATACCGGCGTTTCGGCACCTGTCGGTACACCCTCACCGCTTCCGTTAGTCCGACGGATAGAGTCGCCGCACATGTCAATCCTGTTCTGGGTGCTTCTGGCCATCGGCCTAGCCGTGATCGAGATCGTCTCGGTCACCTTCTTTCCGATCTTCTTCGCGGTCAGCGCGATCGCGGCGGCCGTCGCTCAGGCCGCGGGTGCCGACCCGCTGATCCAGTGGGCCATTTTCGGCCTGGGCGGCTTCGCCCTCAGCGGCTTGCTGCGGCCGATCGCCAAGCGCCAGCTCGACAAGGGCCCGTCGCTGCAGAGCAACGTCGACCGGCTCGTCGGCCGCATCGGGGTCGTCACCGCTGTGATCGACGGTCGTGCGGGCACCGGCGCCGTCACGATCGACGGCGAGATCTGGTCGGCCAAGCCGCTGGGCGACGCCCTCGCGCAGATCCCCGCCGGGGCCGACGTCGAAATCCACGAGGTCCGGGGCGCGACGCTGATCGTCGCACCGGCCGCCACCACTGAGGTTCCCTAGCCATGGTCATTGCCGCCGACGCCCCCGGGGTGGGGGTCTACATCGCGATCGCGCTTGCGATCTTCATTCTCTTCTTCCTTCTGCGCTCGGTTCGGATCATTCCGCAGCAGCGGCGCGGGATCGTCGAGCGGCTGGGCAAGTACCAGCGTACGCTCGAGCCGGGCCTCACGCTGATCGTGCCGTTCATCGACAAGGTCCAGCCGCTGATCGACCTCCGCGAGCAGGTCGTCACCTTCCCGCCGCAGCCGGTGATCACCGCCGACAACGTGACGGTGCAAATCGACACGGTCATCTACTTCACGGTCACCGATCCGAAGGCCGTCACCTACGAGATCGCCAACCCGCTGCAGGCCATCGAGCAGCTCACGATCACCACGCTGCGCAACGTGGTCGGCGGCATGACGCTGGAAGGCGCGCTCACCGGCCGCGACACGGTCAACGACTCGCTGCGCGCGGTGCTCGACCAGAAGACGGGCCAGTGGGGCATCCGCATCGCGACGGTCGAGATCAAGGCGATCGACCCGCCGACTTCGATCCAGGAGGCGATGGAGAAGCAGATGCGCGCCGAGCGAGACAAGCGCGCGACGATCCTCACGGCCGAGGGCTCACGCGAGTCGCAGATCCTCACCGCTGAAGGTGAGCGGCAGGCCCGCATCCTGCGCGCCGAGGGCGAGCGCCAGAGCGCGATCCTCCAGGCGCAGGGCGAGCGAGAGTCGAAGATCCTCGAAGCGGAGGGCGAGGCGAAGGCCATCCACAACGTCTTCGAGGCGATCCACCAGTCCAACCCGGATCAGGCGCTGCTGGCCTACCAGTACCTGCAGATGCTGCCCAAGCTCGCGGAGGGCGAGGCGAGCAAGCTGTTCGTCATCCCGACCGAGTTCACCGAGGCCGCCAAGGGCCTCGGCAACGCGTTCCCTGGCATTCCGCCTGCGAAAGACCCGAACAAGGCCTAGACCGCGTAGCCTTACGCGCGATGTTCGACGCGCTATCTGAACGCCTTCAGTCGACCCTCGACGGGGTCCGCCAGCGCGGCACCCTGACCGAGGGCGATATCGACTCGGCGATGCGCGAAGTGCGCCTCGCGCTGCTCGAGGCCGACGTCAACCTCAAGGTCGTCCGCGGGTTCACTGGGACGGTGAAGGAGCGGGCGCTCGGCGCCGACGTGGTCGGGTCGCTGAACCCCGGCCAGCAGGTCATCAAGATCGTCCACGAGGAGCTCGTCGACCTGCTGGGCGGCGAGAGCGCCGACCTGCAGTTCGCGAGCAAGCCGCCGACGGTCATCCTGCTCGCCGGCCTCCAGGGCTCCGGTAAGACGACCGCCGCGGCGAAGCTCGCGCACCTGCTCAAGGACCAGTACAACTCGTCCGTCGCGCTGGCCGCCTGCGATATCTACCGCCCGGCCGCCGTCGAGCAGCTCGTCACGATGGGCGAGCGCGCCGGTGCCACGGTCTACGAGCGCGGCACCGACGTCGACGCCGTCACGATCGCCACGTGGGCGCTCGAAGAGGCGACGAAGGCCGGCAAGGACGTCCTGATCGTCGACACCGCCGGTCGCTTGTCGATCGACGAGGAGCTCATGGACGAGCTGAGGCGGGTCCGCGAGGCGGTCCGCCCCGACAACACGCTGCTCGTCGTCGACGCGATGACGGGTCAGGACGCGGTCAACGTCGCCGAGAACTTCGGCGCTGCGGTGCCGCTCGACGGCGTCGTGATGACCAAGCTCGACGGCGACGCCCGCGGTGGCGCCGCGCTGTCGGTCAAGGCGATCACCGGCAAGCCGATCATGTTCGCCTCCACCGGCGAGAAGATCCCGGACTTCGAGCGGTTCCACCCAGACCGCATGGCCCAGCGCCTGCTCGGCATGGGCGACGTGCTCTCGCTCATCGAGCAGGCCGAGAAGCACGCCGACGAAGAAGAAGCCCGCGACATGGAGCGCAAGATGCGCCGTGGCGAGCTCACCTTCGACGACTTCCTCAAGCAGATCAAGATGATGCGCCGCATGGGCTCGTTCTCGAGCCTGCTCGGCATGCTGCCGGGCGTCGGCAAGCAGCTCAAGGGCGTCAACGTCGACGACAAGGCCGTCGACCGCCTTGAGGCGATCATCCTCTCGATGACGCCCGCCGAGCGCCGCGACCCGAAGATCATCAACGGCTCGCGCAAGCGTCGCATCGCGGCCGGCTCAGGCACGACGATCCAAGAGGTCGGCAAGCTCATCAACCAGTTCGAGCAGATGCGCAAGGTGATGAAGCAGATGTCGCGCGGCAAAGGCCCCGACATGGCGGCGCTCATGGCGCAGATGGGGCGCAAGTAGGCGTCAGTCGTCGCGCAACGCCGCTCGCTTCAACGCCCGACTTGACAGCAGCCTCGCAGCAGCGTCCAGGCCGTCGTTAGCGGGAGGCTCCGCCACGAGCGCCGGTTTTGGGCGTTTACGGCGGACTCTCGGGCGGTGCTTGGCGGGGCCTCCGCCACGAACGCCGGATGTCAGCTTGACGTCCGCGGCCGAACATATGGTCCCCTCGTGGAGTCGGCGGTGAAGAGTCACATTCTGACGCGGGCACTGATCGAGAACTTTGCGATCAGGAGCCAGGTGCGTGTCGACGACGTTGTCCAGGGGACGTCGTATACGGCCAACACCGAGAACGTCGCGGCGCACCGCGACTTCTACGCTCGGATTGACTGGGACGGGCAACGAAGCCAAGAGGTAGAACGCTCGCTCGAGCCGATCGAGTCGGTGGTGCCGCCTCTTCTGCGCGAGATCAGTGATCGGTGGCCCTTGCCGCCCTCGCTGAAGTCAGACGTCGCCGAATTCGTCGCAGTTCAGACGGTGCGTTCTCCGGGGCTCCGGGCCTTCGATCGTTTGCAGAGTCGCCGGAGCTTCGACGAACAACGCCTGAGGCTCCTGGCTGATCGCCGCTCCGTCGACGTCGCGGTCAAGCTTGAACACCTCCGTAGCCAGCAGAGCATCGTGGATGCACCGGCGTTTCGGCATCAACGCATGCTGGCGTTGATCGAGAAGGCAGCCTCGGTTTACGCGTCGATGCATTGGGCCTTGCTTGAGTTCGAGCAGGGGTCGTTGGGGATCAGTGACCAGCCGGTGGTCGCACTCCCAGCCGGCAGGACGCTTTATCTCCCGGGCTCGCTGAACTTCGATGCCGGTCTATTGCACGCCGAGGAAGTTCGCTTTCCGATCAGCCCAACCTCAGCGCTGTTGATGTCGTGGGCGGACGCGCCCGATGCCCGTGGGGAGATGGACGCGGAGATCGCGGCCAATCTCAACGCGTTCTCTCGAGCCCAGACCTTCCGTCATTGGATGTATCGCCTCGATACCGAGCCGCGGCTCGCTGAAGGCCACCTTCCGCTCATCGCAGAGCAGGTCTACTCAGGGTTTCGCCACGGCGCCTACCAGGCCTCAAGACGTTGGAAGGTCACGAACTCCAACATCCAGCCGCGTCTTGGACACGACACGACCGGGTACATCGAAGCGGTTACGGTTACCGCCACTGAGAGACCTGACGAGGCCTGATTCGCCGATAGCAGGCACGGCGCCGCATTCCGCGCGCAGTCTCGCTATTCTCCGCCGTCGCATGGTTCGTCTTCGTCTCACCCGCATCGGCGGGAAGAAAAATCCCATCTGGCGTATCGTCGCCACCGATCAGCGCTCCCCGCGTGACGGACGGATTCTCGAGATCGTCGGCCGCTACAACCCGCAGACGGAGCCCTCGACCATCTCGGTCGACGAGGATCGCGTCAAGCACTGGCTGTCCGTCGGCGCTCAGCCGTCGAACCAGGTCAAGAAGCTCCTGCGCCTGCAGGGCATCAAGGCCTAGCACCACCTCCTTCGCATGAGCGACGCCGCCGCAGCTCGCCAGATGCTCGAGACGGTCGTCCGCCCGCTCGTCGGGAATCCGGACGCCATCTCGATCTCTGAGACCGCTGGCGGCGACGAGGGCACCGTCGTCCTCGAACTTTCGCTCGACCCCGGCGACTACGGCCGGGTGATCGGCCGTGGTGGCCGCACGGCCAACGCCGTCCGGCAGCTCGTACGGGCTGCTGCCGTGCGCGACGGGCGCCGCGTGCTCGTCGACATCGTGCAGTGACGCGAGAGGCTGCGCCGCCCGAGCGCGTCTTCGCCGGCACGGTCGGCAAAGGCCACGGTCTCGACGGGTCCTTCTACGTGGTAGCCGCCGTCCCCGCGCTGCTGTCGAAAGGCATGCAGCTGTGGGTTGAGGGCGAGCCTGAACCACGCGTGGTTGAGCGCCGAGCTGGCACCGACGCCAAGCCGATCCTGCGCCTGAGCGGCGCCAGCGACCGCAACGGCGCCGATCTGCTGCGCGGCAAAGGCCTGGAGGCGAGCAACGCCGACGCGCCGCCGCTCGACGACGACGAGTATTGGGCCCACGAGCTCGTCGGCTGCTCGGTGGCCGACGCCGATGGACGGGCCCTGGGCGACGTCGCCGAGCTGATGGCGCTGCCGTCGTGCGAGGTGCTCGTCGTGCGCGGGGTGGAGGCCTTGGGCGAACTGCTCATCCCGCTCGTGAAGGACGCGATCGTCGAGATCGACCCGGGCGCGCGCGCCATCACGGTCGACGCCGAGTTCCTCGCGATCGACGGCGAGGCGTAGATGCAGCTTGACGTCGTCACGCTCTTCCCGGACTCGCTCGACTGGTTCAAGGGTCAGCGGCACGTGCGCAACGCCGTGGAGGCTGGGCACGAGGTGCGTGCCCTCGATCCGCGGCCGTTCACGCCCCTCACGGGCCGCCAGGTCGACGACACCCCCTTCGGCGGTGGTGCGGGCATGGTGCTGCGCGTCGACGCGATGGAAGCTGGTCTGCGGGGGCTGTACGGGGTCGACCCGGTCGAGCTGAAGACGCAGCGGCGCGTCATCGCCTTGGTCCCCAACGGCCGCGTCCTCGACGACGTCTTCGTCGACGAGCTCGTTCAAGAAGAGGCGATCACGCTGCTGTGCGGCCGCTATGAAGGTTTCGACGAGCGGATCCTCGAGGAGTTCTGCACCGACCGCGTGTCGCTCGGGCAGTACGTGCTTGCCGGCGGCGAGCTGGCGGCGATGGTCGTCGCCGACGCGGTCGTCCGCAAGCTGCCCGGCGCGCTCGGGCATGCCGACTCGGCGGGGGAGGAGTCGTTTTCGGCCGACCTCGACGGCGACCCCGAATACCCGCACTACACCCGTCCGGCGGACTGGCGAGGGTGGACCGTGCCAGACGTGTTGCTGTCTGGAAACCACGCAGAAATCGAGCGCTGGCGGCGCGAGCAGTCGCGGCTGCGGGGGCAGGCGGCACCGGGTGCACGCCTCGATCGCGGCTGACCGCTACTCTGTGCTCATCCCTCGCCGCGTCTCGGCGCGTCGCTGAGGGTTCACGCGTGCAGCGACGGCCGAGCGGCCCGCCTGCAGGTCTAGCCGCTACGATGGTCGACCCGCGCGTGCCAACCGCCGCGCCCGCGCAACCACCTTTTCGTCTTATGAGCACCGTCATCGAGAGCCTCGAGCGCGAGCAGCTGCGTCGCGTTCCCAACTTCCAGCCGGGCGATCGCGTCCGCGTGCACTTCCAGGTCATCGAGGGCAGCCGCCGTCGTGTCCAGGTGTTCGAGGGCGTGGTCATCAAGCGCCAGGGCCACGGCGTCCGCGAGACCTTCACGGTCCGCAAGCAGTCGTTCGGCGTCGGCGTCGAGCGCCAGTTCCCCATCCACTCGCCGAAGATCGAGAAGATCGAGGTTCCGGCCCGCGGCGACGTGCGTCGCGCCAAGCTGTACTACATCCGCGATCGCGTTGGTAAGGCTGCTCGCGTTCGCGAGCGCCGCTACACCGGTCCGGAAGAGGTCGTCGAGCCGGGCCTGATCCACGACCCGGCTGCGATCGCGGCCGCCGAGGCTGCGGCTGCTGAGGCCGCCGAGGCCGAAGCCGCTGCGGCTGCTGAGGCCGCTGCTGCTGCCGAGGCTGAGGCGACCCCCGACGTCGTCGAGTCCGAGGCTCCGGCTGCTGAAGCCGCCGCCGAGACGGCCGACGACGCCGCGGGCGCCGACGAGTCGTCCGCCGACGAGAAGTAGCCCCCGTCGCCCTCGGGCGATCGGCTGATGCGGCTTCGCCGCTCGAAATCTGAGACGACGCCCGTTGCCGATGAGGCGGCGGGCGTTCGTCGTTTCGCGGAGACCGTCGCGGTCGTGGTCGGCGCGTTGGTCTTGGCCGTGCTGATCCAGCAGTTCTTGGTGAAGCCGTACAAGATCCCGTCGGTCTCGATGGCGCCGACGCTGGTCGTCGGCCAGCGCGTGCTCGTCAATCGCGTCGGAAACCGCCTTGGCGAGCCTCAGCGGGGCCAGATCATCGTGTTCCATCCGCCGCAGGGCGCGGATCGTGCGCTCGCGGCGACTCAGTGCGGCGCGCCGCGTCCGGCGGGCCAGCTGTGCGGCGCGGCGACGCAGGGGCGCTCCGACCAGACGTTCATCAAGCGCGTTGTGGGGTTGCCGGGCGACCGCATCGCCCTGCAAGGCGGGCACGTGGTCCGCAACGGCCAGCCCGTCCCGGAGCCGTATGCGCAGTCTTGTGCCGACGCGTCGTGCAACCTCACCGCGGTGACCGTCCCGCCAGGTTCGTACTACCTGTTGGGCGACAACCGCGACGACAGCGACGACTCCCGCTTCTGGGGCCCGGTCCGCCGCGACTGGCTGATCGGCCGGGCTGTGGCCACCTATTGGCCACCCGATCGCGCTGGCGGCGTCGACAAACGTCAGTGACAGGTGCCGCCCGGCGGCGCACGGCGACCTCTCGGTGTGGTTCAGTGTCTGCCGTGCACGACCTCCTGCTCCGTCCCGTTCTTGCGGGGTCGCCGTCTGCTGCCGGTCTCCCGGTCGCCTCCGGCACCTCCGTTTCGTCGCGTCGGCGGGGCTGACCCGTGGCGCGCGATAAGAAGGCCGCTCAACAGGAGGAGGAGCACAGCTGGCTCGAGACGATTCTCGTCGTCATCGGCGCCCTCGTGCTGGCCCTGCTGATCCAGCAGTTCCTGGTCAAGCCTTACAAGATCCCGTCGCCCTCGATGGTGCCGACGCTCGCGGAAGGCCAGCGGATCCTCGTGAACCGCATCGGCAACAACTTCGGCGATCCGCAGAACGGCCAGATCATCGTCTTCAACCCGCCCGCGGGCGCCGGCGATCAGGTGATCGACAAATGCGCCGAGCCGGTCCGTGACGACCTGCCGTGCCTCAAGCCCAAAGAGGGCAAGCTCAAGCAGGCCTATGTCAAGCGCGTGGTCGGCGAGCCGGGCGACAAGCTTCGCGTCGAGAACGGCCACGTGATTCGCAACGGCAAGCCGGTCGACGAGCCCTACGCCCAGACCTGCGACGACTCCACGTGCAACCTCAAAGAGTTCACGGTGCCCGCCGGGACGTACTTCATGATGGGTGACAACCGCGGCAACAGCGAGGACTCCCGCTTCTGGGGCCCGTTGCCGCGTGATTATGTGATCGGCCGCGCCTTTGCCACTTACTGGCCACCCAAACGCATTGGCGGCCTCTAGGCCGCAGGACTCAGCGTCCGCCGGGGCAGACCCGGTGGACGCGGCCACGCTCACCGCCGACGGTCTGCCTGTCGGCGTGCCCGCGGCCAAGGCTCCTGCGAAGGCGCCCGCCAAGCGCAAGGTTCCCTCGCGCAAGAAGGCGACGCGCGCGCGTCCCGGCGAGAAGGCCGCGGCGCTGATCCTCGCGGACGCCGAGCGCGGAGACCTCATCGCCGGCGCCGACGAAGCGGGCCGTGGGTGCCTGGCCGGCCCCCTCGTCGCAGCAGCGGTGCTGTTCGAGCCGGTGCGGATGATCCCGCTCATCGAGCATGACGAGGGCCCCAAGCGCACTCAGCGGCCGCCGCGCGTCCTGAACGGCTTGATGCGGTTGGACGATTCCAAGAAGGTGCCGAAGCACCTCCGCGAAGACCTCGCCGCTGCGGTCCTCGAGCACGCCGTCGCGGTCGCCGTCGTGGTTCGCAGTCCCGGCTCGCTCGACCGCCACGGACTGCACCGCAGCAACCTGGCGATGCTCGGTGAGGCGCTCGACCGCGTCGACCGCCCCGGGGTGCTGCTCTTCTCCGACGGCTTCACGGTGCCCGTCCGCGGCGGCGAGCACCGTAGCGAGGCCCTCGTCGGCGGCGACGGGCGCAGCGCGGCGATCGCCGCGGCGTCGGTGATCGCGAAGACGGTTCGCGACCAGCTGATGCGCGGCGCGGCCCACGACCGCTGGCCGGGCCACCGGTTCGACGAGCACGTGGGGTATGCCACGCCGACACACCACGACGCCATCCAAACGGTCGGCATTACGTCGATCCACCGCCGCTCGTTCGCCTCCGTGGCCTACGAGGGTGCTCCCGAGTCGTACTGACCGCGCCCACCTAGAAGGCTGCCTCGACGTGGTCGAGCGACACGAGCGTGCCTTGTCCGTCGACCGTGACGCCCACGGCGTCGAACCGGATCTCATCGGCGCTCGGTCGGGTCGGCGTGTCGTTCAGCCAAGCGGCGGCCAACCGCCGCACCTGGCGCGTCTTGCGGGGCGTGATCGCTTCCAGCGGCGTCCCTGCCGTGCCTCCGGCGCGCCGCGTCTTGACCTCGACGAAGACCAGCGTGTTCTCGCCGTGCGCAATCAGGTCGATCTCGCCGAAGCGCGTGCGGGCGTTCTTGGCGAGCACGTCAAAGCCGCGCCGCTCCAGGTGTTGGGCAGCGAGGCGCTCGCCAGAGACGGCGAGGGCGGGGCGGTGATCAGGTGGCATGGGGCCGACCGTACGCCGCGATCCGCGGCCCACTGGCGACGTACGCAGGATTGGCACGACTTCTGCGCAGAGTTGGTGCAAACCGGGGCCTGACTACGCAATTGCGTCCGTAGCTTCGAGGTCGTGCTCGCTCGTTCGACGACCTTTTCCCTCGACGTGCTCGACGCGGTCCCTGTCCGCGTCGAGGCCGACGTCCGACCTGGCTTGCCTGGGCTGACCGTGGTCGGTCTCGGCGACACGGCGATCCGCGAGGCCCGAGAGCGGGTGCAGAGCGCGATCGCCAATGCCGGCATGCGGCTCCCGCAGCGGCGCATGGTCGTCCACCTCGCCCCGGCCTGGTTGCGGAAGCGCGGCTCCTCCTTCGATCTGCCGATTGCGTGTGCGCTCCTGGCCGCGAGCGGCCAGCTCGAACCGGATCGGCTCGATGACGTCGGTTTGGCTGGCGAGCTCTCGCTCGCGGGCGAAGTTCGGCCGGTTGCCGGTGCCATCGCGATCGCGATGGCCGCACGGGAAGCGGGCCTGCGACGGCTCATGCTCCCTGTCGAGTCCGCGCTCGAAGCGGCGGCCATCGAAGGCCTGGAGCTGCTGCCGGTCGAGAGCCTCGATGAAGCCATCGCCGTGCTTGCCGGGAGGCGGCCGGTGCGGCCGCTCGCCGATGCGGCCGGACCATGCGCTTCCGCCGAACGCCCCCTCGAGCTTTCCGACGTACGCGGCCAAGCGGACGCGATCCAGGCGCTCGAAGTCGCCGCCGCGGGACGCCACAACCTGCTGCTCGTCGGGCCGCCAGGCACCGGAAAGACGATGCTCGCCCGCCGCCTCCCTGGCATCCTGCCGCCACTTTCACCCGAAGCCTCGCTGGAGGTCACTCGAATCCGGTCGGTCACCGGCAGCGCGCGTGGAAGCGCCCTCACCGACCGCCCGCCGTTTCGTGCGCCTCACCACACGATCTCGCCGGTCGGGCTCGTAGGTGGCGGGGTGCCGCCGCGGGCTGGCGAACTCACGCTAGCCCACCTGGGCGTGCTGTTCCTCGACGAGTTCGGCGAGTTCGCGCGGCACACGCTCGAAGCGCTCCGACAGCCGCTCGAAGACCGCACCGTGGTCTTGGCGCGCGGAGGGCGCTCCGCGGAGCTACCGACCGACGTCCAGCTCGTTGCGGCCATGAATCCTTGCCCGTGCGGTCGAGGCGGCCTTGCGTGCCGCTGCTCAGACGTCGAGGTCGAGCGCTACCGCCGAAGGATCAGCGGGCCGCTGCTGGATCGGATCGACCTGCTGGCGCCGGTGCTGCGCCCCGATCCCGACGACATCGGGGAGCCTGCTGCGACGACCGCCGACGTGGCCGCGCGCGTGCTGGAAGCTCGCGAGCGGCAGCTCGCGCGCCAGGGCTGCGTCAACGGTGCCCTCGACGAGCGAGGGTTGCGCGACCACGGTGCCATCGAGCCGAAGGCCCGCACGCTGCTCGACCAGCTGTATGCGCGCGGCTCGTTGTCGATGCGCGGCGCTCATCGGGTGCTCCGGGTCGCCCGCACCATCGCCGACCTGCATGGGGCCGAGCGCGTCGAGCGGGCAGCGCTGGGGCGGGCGCTCACGATGCGGCAGGACCTCGTCAGTGACGAGCTCGACGAGGCAGCGGCATGATCCGCGCGAGCGACCTGCAGCTGGTTGATCGGCTGGCGTATCCCGGCGTCGACGCATGCGATCGCTGCCTGGCGCTCTCCGAGCTGACCGTGGTCCTGTGCGCCGTGCCGGTGCTGCGAGGCTCTCCGCGGCATGATGAGCGGCTGGCTGCGACGCAAACGGCCGAGCTCGACGCTCCCGGTCAGCCGAAGGTCGAGGCGCCGCTGCCTGCGCCGCTCGTGGCCTCGTGGGACGGGCTCGCGCCGCACCCCGGTGACCTCATCCGGGCTGCCCCTGGAGTGACCGCGTCGCGCGCCAAGGACGTCGGCAAGCGATTTGCGCGGTGGTCGGCCGACGGTCTCCGCCAGAGGTGCGTGGCGGCCGGGCTCTCCGCAGCGTGCCACTGCTCGACCGACTACCCGGAGTCGCTGCGTCAGCTCGCTGATCCGCCGCCAGTGCTCTACGCCGCCGGCAATCCTCGCGCGCTCGACCGCTGCCCGAGCACCGCCGTCGGCATGGTCGGAACGCGTCGGCCAACTCGGGTCGGACGGGAGGCAGCACGCACCATCGCCATGGGGATTGCGCAGGTCGGCGGGGTGGTGGTCAGCGGCATGGCCTTCGGCGTCGACGGCGCATCGCATGAGGGCGCGCTCGCCGCGCGCGGGCTTACCATCGCGGTACTCGCGAGCGGAGCGGACCGCCCGAGCCCTCCGTCGCACGCACGGCTCTACGACGAGATCCTGCGCGCCGGGGCCGCCGTGTCTGAGCTCCCGCCCGGTGCGCCGCCCGCGAAGTGGACGTTTCCCGCCCGCAACCGGATCATCGCGGCGCTGTCGAGCGCGGTGATCGTGGTGGAGGCTCCGGCACGATCGGGTGCCCTGATCACGGTCGACCACGCGCATGATCTCGGCATCGACGTCTACGCCGTGCCCGGCTCGCTGGCGAGCCCGAGCTGCGTGGGCAGCAATCGACTGCTGTGCGAGGGCGGCTCGGGCGTCGTCGACGGCGTCGAGTTCATGTCGACCCGGATGGCGATTGCCACGCCTGCTAAGGCTCGTGCGGTGCTTCGCCCCGTCGACGACGTGCAGCGAGCGGTCCACGACGTCTTGACGGCGGCGCCCTCCACGCGGCAGGAGATCACGCGCGCGTCGGCGAGTCTGCCGCCGGCGGAGCTGGAGGAGGCCCTCACCGACCTGGAGCTCTCCGGCTGGGTCGTGCGCGGCATCGACGGGCGCTACCGCGTCGTGGACCGCCGGGCATGACGCTGGTGGCGATCGCGCCCGCACGCCTTGGGCGCACGCCGCTCCCTAGGATCGCCGACGTGAGCACTCCCGAGCGCCCCAGCCCCCGCACGCCGGTCGCGCTGACGATCGCAGGCTCCGACTCCGGCGGCGGAGCGGGGATCCAGGCCGACCTCAAGGCGTTTGCGGCCGCCGGCGTCCACGGCACGTCGGCCATCGCGGCGCTCACCGCGCAGAACACGGTGGGGGTGACGCGGATCGAAGCGGTCAGCCCCGCGATGATCGTCGCGCAGGTGGCGGCCGTCGCCGACGACCTCGACATCGGCGCCGTGAAGATCGGGATGCTCGGCTCCACCGAAGCGATTGAGGCCGTCGCTGAGGCGCTGGCGCTGTTGGCCCCCACGGTGCCGGTCGTCCACGACCCGGTGATGATCGCCGAGTCCGGCGCACGGCTGCTCCCTGAGGATGCACTCGACGCACTCCGCGAACGCATCCTGCCGCGCGCCACGGTGATCACGCCCAACCTGCCCGAAGCACGCGCGCTGCTCGGCGTGCAGCGCGAAGCTGCTCGCGCTGGCCAGCCCGAGGGAGTCGACCCAAGCGACGACGAGCTCCTCGCGGCGCTCCTCGCCCTCGGACCGACCTGGGCGATGGTGACGGGCGGACACCGGCACGAAGCCGTCGACCTGCTCGCGGGGCCCGGCGGCGCCCGCTACCGCTACGCCGGGCCGCGCCACCCCGACGGCGCTGCGCACGGCTCCGGCTGCACCCACTCTTCAACCCTCGCCGCACACCTCGCGCGCGGAGCCAGCGTGCCAGAGGCGGCAGCTGCCGCCCGCGAGGCTGCGTCGTCGGCGGTGCAGCACGGCCTGCGCGACGTCGGCGCAGGCGCAGGCCCCGTCGACGTGTTGCGGATCAGCGAGCGGCGCTCGCGCGTCTAGCGGGCCCGGACGACCCGCACGAAGTACGAAATCCGCTCCGGCACGGCGCCCGGGCGAGGCGTCGCGGCGATCGTCATCTGGTAGAGGCCCGGCTTGAGTTTGCGCTTGCCGACCTTCGCGCCCACACGCAACGTCTTGCGGCCCTTGAACTGCTTCAGGGGCACCGTCGCGAGCGGCAGACCGACCGTCATGCCCTCGCCCTCGAGTACGGACGACACCTCAAGCGCCATCTCCGACTTCCGCCACGTCTCGATGACGAACTCCGCCTCACCAGACCGCGCCGAGGCGTACTTCGGCTGCGAAAGACGGCTCGTCTTCACCCGCCGCTTCTTCGCCGTGACCTTTTTGAGGATCGGCGGAAACTCCTGCTTTAGCGACGGATCGATGCCCGGCTTGGTCACCACCGTGACCGCCTTCGGGATCGTCGGCGTCACAGGAATGATGACCGGCTTGAACCCCAGCCCGCCGCCGTCGTCGGAAGCCCCGCCGGTCTCGCCGCCGTCTCCGCCGTCGCCCGGGTCTGGCACCGGGTCGCCCGGGTCTGGCACCGGGTCGCCCGGGTTGAGGTCGGTCGCCGGCTCGTCCAGCCGCACCACCGGAGTCACGATCAGCGTGCGACGGACCGTCACCCCGCTTACATCCGTCACCGCGAGCTTGACCTCTTGCGGCTCGGCCGTGGTGAAGCGATACGGGAACGTGGACCCGTCGGAGTTGCCGCCGTTCGGCAGCGTCCACCGGTACTTCAGCAGCAGCTCCTCCTGCGGATCCGCGTCGGTCGCGGACGCCGTCAGCAGCGT
Organism: Actinomycetes bacterium; assembly: GCA_023429855.1. GTDB lineage: Bacteria > Actinomycetota > Thermoleophilia > Solirubrobacterales > Solirubrobacteraceae > JAGIBJ01. The sequence goes on along the minus strand of JAEZDB010000411.1, from coordinate 7,536 downwards.
CTTGCCGCGATTCCCGAAGGTGAGGTACGACGCCGTCACGTTCTCCGGCGGCGTCACCTGGTACTCCCAGGCGCCGATGTCGCCGGGCGACGACGTATTCGTCACGGCGACGAACCGAGAGCCGCCGACCAGATCGCGCTCACCGGCCGGCAGCGGCACGTTCACGTCGCTCACGCCATCGATCAAAGAGGAATCCCAGGCGGGCCGGAAGTCCCCGGCCGACTCGTCGCGGAACGTCGGCGCGATCACACGGCGGTCGGTTTCAAACAGGTCGCAGCCCGTGTTCTGACTGTTGTTCTGCGCGCCGCGGTAGATGCCCGTCACCGTCACAAACGTCGTCGACGACGCGCTGCCGCTGCACTCGATCGGCACCTGCGACCCGAGCGAGAGCAACCCGCGGATCCGTACGTTCAGCGGCGAGGTCCCTGCCCCCGGGCGGACGTTGACGCCGAATCCAGCCGAAGGACCGCGCAGCGTGAGCTGCCCGAGGTCGACCTCGGTTGAGCCAGACGCCACTGACGGCCCGACGACGTCGATGAGCTGCGAGGCGCTCGTCGCCATACCATCGACCACGGTGCTCCACAACACGGTCCGCAGGTGGTTGCCGCCCCCGCGGACGCGCACCACCGGCACCGTGGTTGGCGTGTTGACGCTGTTGTCGGCGTACGACCGCACGGTGCTGGCGTCGACCGTCGCGTTCCCGAGATCGGGGCCTGACGCGTCGCCGGCGATGTCGAGTGCCGGAATGCCACCGCGAATCGACCCGCGATCGAGGAACTGCCCGCCGTTCGTGATGCGCACGCCAGGCGCCTCCATCGCACTCGACTCCACCGCGACACGCCGCGCCGTGGCCGGGGCGACCGGGGTGGCGTTGCCGAGCGCCGGCGACAAGCGCAGGCCCGTCGCTTTCGGAGCGCTCAGGGGCACCGTGATCAGGCTGTCACGCAGCTGGGCGCCGCGCTGGAGGTCGACGGCGACGACAGGGCTGGGCATCACGCCACCGGTGTTGCGGACGTTGAAGTCGACGTTCGACACGCCGCTAGTTGGGGAGGTGACCCGCGAGGAGAGGCGCAGCAACGTGAACGGCATCCCGCTGTTCGTGATGGTCGCCCGATTCTCCGGTGACGGACCCTTGACGGTCGCCTCCGCCAGGCTCGTAAGGACGACCGGAGCGTCGACCACGTACTCAACGGCGGCGAGCTCGATCACGCCCTTGAACGACGTGCTGCTTGCGCCCTCGGCCGAGATCGCGTTCGCCGCCTCGACGAGCTCGCTGCCTGACCGCGGCGAGAAGGTGTCCCCGGAGCGAGGCACGGCTGACCAGCCCACAGCCGGAAAGAGGAGGAACAACGCGGCGACCGCGGCGCTCGTGGGGACAGCACGCCAGCTCACCCACCGACGGTATCGAAAACTAGACTGTCGGCCAACCATCGGGCGGCATGGACCGAGACTGAATCGCCTGCTCAGCGCCAGGCGCCGCGATGCCGAGCCGTCAGCTGGCCGCGGGGTCGTCGCCCCATGCGCGGCGCCACACGAGCGCGAGCAACACGGGCTACCGGCGCCCGTCGATACGGCGGCGCGCCAGGGGCACGGGCTTGGCTTCGGGCTCAGCCGCGAGCAGCTCCTTGACGGCGGCCGCAGACGCTGCGTCGAGCTCGCCGCCGGCCGGCAGCAGGACCGGTCGCGGGGCCAGTCGGCGGTCGGCCCAGACCTCGCCGTCGACCTTCGCCATCGTCGCGAGGTCCTCGAGCCGTTGCACGCCTGCGGTCGACGACCGCACCGCATCGGCCGTCCGGGTCAGGAAGGCGTTGACGTCGGCGTTGAACCGCGCCGGACGCTCGAACATCGCCACGTGCCCGGTGTCTTCGTAGATGATCGCTTCGGAACCCTCGATGTCGCGGTTCCACAAGCGCAGGTCGCCGCTCGGCACGATCCGGTCGTTCCGACCCCAGATCAGCAGCGCAGGCACGTCGACGCGCTCCAGCTCGTCCTGGAGATCGCAGTTGCCGATCGCGTGGACGGCCGGCGCAAACCCGGCCGTACCGGCGCCGACCAGCTGCCGCTGCACGAGCGGGCCCGGGAGGCGCTCCGGATACCGGCAGACGACGCCGAGCAGCGCCCGCCGCAGCGGCGCGCTCTTCGACAGCGGATCCGAGCCGAAGCTCGCCGAGCGTGCCCCCGCGGTGTAGAGCCAGCCGAAGGTCTTGAGCACCCACAGCACCTGCGGATTGCGAGCGATGTCGATCGTGATGCCAGCCGGGCTGACCAAGACCAGGCGGTCGACGAGCTCTGGGTGCTCGAGCGAGAGCTTTGTCGAGATCTGTCCGCCCATCGAGTTGCCGATGAATGTCGCCGTTTCGATGTCGAGCTTGTGCATCATCGCGATGAGCACGTCGCAGTACAGGCCGATCGTGAGCTCGGCCTTCGGGAGGGGCGAACGTCCGAAGCCGGGGAGGTCCATCGCGATCACGCGGTGCTCGCGAGCGAGCTGGGGGATGTTCTCGAGCCAGTTCATCCAGTTGCCGGAGAGCCCGTGCACCATGAACACGGTCGGACCGGCGCCCACGTCGACGTAGTTGACGGGGCGGCCGAACACCTCGACCTGGCGCTCGAGCTGCTCCCACGGCACGTCCTGCCACGCAGAACGGCCCGCCGGTCCGTATTGGAGGCGGGGTGCAAGACGGTCGACTGGGGGAGTCGGACTCATGTCTTTAGGCTACTGAGCGTGCTCGTCGCCATTGACGTTGATTCCACGCTTCACGACTACTGGGAGCAGTTCAGCACCGCCGCGTACGAACTGCACGGCGTCGAGCTTCCGTACGAAAGCCAGCTCGCTTGGCGCGTCGACGCGCTCAGCCCTGAGCAGGTCCGGCAGGTCGTCGACGCGACGCACGCCGACGAGCGCATCGAGGCCGCCATCCCGTACGACGGAGCTGCCGAAGCGATCGAGCGGTGGAAGGTGCAAGGCCACGAGATTCTCATCACGACGCACCGACGGCCCGAGTCCCACGGCGTCACTGAAAAGTGGCTGCGGGAGCAGGGCATTCCCTTTGACGGGCTGCGATGCGGGTGGAAGAAGGTCGATCACTGCAGCGACGTCGGGGTCGCCCTGCTGATCGACGACGCGCCGGAAAATCTTGAGGGCGCCCTCAGCCGCGGGATCGCGGTCGCCACCATCCGCCACCCCTGGAACCGCGACCTCCTCCAGGTGCGGCCGGAGATCACGCACGGTGACGACTGGTACGCACTCGCGCAGCGGCTCGAACCGCTTCTGGGCTGGCCGACGTAGGCGAGGTGTCCCCCGTTTGACCGGCCTTGCATACCGCCGGTCGAAGAACTGCGCCAGCCACAATGGTTCCTGTCCGCTCCGACGTGTACCTTTTCGGCCGTGCGTCGGCGGGTTTTGGTGTCTGGAGCGCTTGTAGGAGCGCTCGTAATCTCAGGTGGCGTTGTCGCGGGGCTTCATGCCGCCACGAGCGGCCAGATCGCGGAGGGCGTGCACGTCGGCGAGATCGACCTTGGCGGCCTCACCGCAGAGCAGGCCAAGGCGCGCCTCGCCAGCGAGTACCTCGAGCCGCTCCAGCAGCCGATCGTCGTCGAGCGGCGCGGCCAGCAGTACCGCCTCAGCGCGAAGGAGGCGAGGATCAACGCCGACCTCGACGCCGCCATCGCGCAAGCCGTGAGCGCCTCCGAGGCCAATGCCTTCAAGTCGGCCTGGCGCACCGTCAGCGGCAGCGAGATCGACCAGAGCATCGACGTTCCCGTCTCCTCCTCCGAGGCCGCCGTCACCCGCTTTGTGGACCGCGTCCGCCGCAGCGTCGACCGCAAGCCGAAGGAGGCGACGCTCACGTTCGTGCACGACCGGCCCGTCCTCAAAGAGTCGCAAACGGGCATGGCAGTCGACCGGGCCAAGCTCCGCAGGCTCGTTACCGCGTCGCTCGACGACCCCGCGCGCACCCCGATGCTCGTGCCCGTGAAGACGGTCCAGCCGAAGGAGACCGCGAGCCGGCTCCGGAAGGAGAACCGCACGATCATCACGGTCGATCGCAACACGAACGAGCTCCGCCTCTTCAAGAACTTCAAGCTGTCGAAGAAGTACCGCGTCGCCGTCGGCGCCCAGGGCCACGAAACCCCCGCCGGTACCTACACGATCAACGACAAGCAAGTGAACCCGTCGTGGCACGTGCCGATGTCGGACTGGGCCGGCAGCCTCGCTGGCACCGTCGTCCCGCCGGGTCCGTCGAATCCGCTCAAGGCGCGATGGATGGGGTTCTTCGACGGCGCCGGCATCCACGGCACCTCAGACCGCGGCTCGATCGGGTCTAACGCCTCCCACGGCTGCGTCCGCATGCTCGAGGAAGACGTGATCGACCTCTACGATCGCGTCCCGCTGGGCGCCACCATCCACGTCGTCTGACGGGCTCGGCCCGCCACGGGGTGACCGCCCCGGTTGGCGCCGGGGCACTCAACTAGTCGACGTTGGGGCCGATGTCCTCGACGGGAACTTCTTCCCAGCCCTGCTTCAAGAGCAGGGAGTGGTGTTCGCAATGCCGAAAGGTGAGCGTGCCTAGGTAGATGCCCCGCTCTTGTTTCCTCAACGCCGCGTACCACATCGTCGTCGCATCGCTCGGTGCGTCGATCTTGTACCAAGGCAGCGCCGGGTCGTCGGCGGGCTCGATGACTTCGGCCTCGACCAGCTGATCGAACGTCGCGATCGATCCCTCTTGCACATGGATGTAGAACACTCCCACGGCCCCGAGGCTACCGATCCGGCAGCGACCGGCGGAGCATGGTCGTCTGCGGCTGCGCTCGTCGACGCCGACCTGGCACGACGCGGCTTGGCTGCGCGCACACGCCGCGCCTATGGCGCCGACCTTGAAGACCTCGCCGGCTGGGCCGTCGCCCGCGACCTGAGGCCCGAGGCTGCGACCCTGCCGGACCTACGGCGTTACGTCGCAGGGCTCACGCAGCGCGGGCTTGCCCCGGCCACGGTGGCGCGTCGTGTTGCGGCCATCCGCGCGCTCTACGGCGTGCTGCGCGAACACGGCCTCATCGAGGCGAGCCCCGCGGAGCGGCTCGGCTCGCCCCGACGCGGCGACTATCTGCCCCGTGTGCTCTCGGCGCCCGACGCCGGACGGCTCCTCGACACCACCGGTGGCGGTGGTGGCGGCGCCGGTCCGCTCGGCTTGCGCGACCGCGCGATGTTCGAGCTGGCCTACGGCTGCGGCCTCCGCGCGGAGGAGATCGTCAACCTCGACATCGGTGATCTCGACATCGACCGCGAGACGCTGCGCGTGCGCGGCAAGGGCGACAAGGTCCGCGCGGTACCGGTTGGCGAGCCAGCGCTGCTCGCGACGATCGCGTGGCTTCAGCGGGGTCGTTCGCGCATTGCAACCGATCCTGCACTCGGGCCGCTGCTGCTGTCGCGGACCGGGCGGCGACTCTCGACGTCCGACGTGCGTCGACGCCTCGCTCGATGGGTCGAGCGCGCAGGAATCGAGGGCGGACCGGTGTCTCCGCACGCGCTCCGCCACTCGTACGCGACCCACCTGCTCGACGGCGGCGCCGACCTGCGAGCGATCCAAGATCTGCTCGGTCACGCCTCGATCGGGACCACGCAGGTCTACACTCGTGTCGAATCGCGCCGCGTGCGCGAGGCGTACGCCCGATCCCACCCGCGGAGCTGACGCCCCCTCCGGCGCTTTCACCTACACCATGGCCAACCCGACCAAGACCGTTGAGCTGCGCGACCTCTGGCGCCGCTACAAGCAGAACGATGACCGGCGCGCGCGCGAGAGCCTCGTCATCGCGTACTCGCCGCTGGTCAAGTACATCGCCGGCAAGATCGGCGCCACGCTGCCGTCGCACGTCGAAGAGGCCGACCTCATCTCTTACGGGCTGGTCGGCCTGATCTCGTCGATCGAGCGCTTCGACCCGCGCCGCGACATCAAGTTCGAGACGTTCGCCAACGCCCGCATCCGCGGCGCGATCATCGACGAGCTGCGCGCCCTCGACTGGGTACCGCGCTCCGTGCGCTCCAAGGCCCGCGAGATCGAGCGCGCGCACCAGAAGCTCGAGCGCAGTCTGCACCGCACCCCGACCGACGCCGAGCTGGCCTCCGAGCTGGAGATGACGGAGCAGGAGTTCCGCGACGCGCTACTCCAGGTGTCGTCGACGACGCTCTTCGCCCTCGACGAGCTCTGGGGCTCCGGCGATCAGTCCGGCGATTCGATCTCGCTGCTCGACACGATCCAGGACCACGACTCGCCCGACCCGGCCTCGCTCGTCGACCAGGGCGAGATGCGTGAGCGCGTGGCTGGGGCCGTCGAGCGGCTGCCCGAGCGCGAGAAGCTCGTGATCGCCCTCTACTACTACGAGAACCTCACACTGCGCGAGATCGGCGAGGTCCTCGGCGTCACCGAGTCTCGCGTGTCGCAGCTGCACACCAAGGCGGTCCTGCGCCTTCGGTCGCGCATCCAAGCCGAAGACGACGAGTAGGCCGCCGCGGGCCTGTCACTCTCCGGTCGAGCGCCTGTGCGCCGACTGGGGGACAGGACGCCGGATGACCACTGCTGACGGGGTGTCAGCAGCCGCTCACCTCCTCGGCGGTCCTGGTACGTTCCCTGCCTCGATGAAGCCCCGGCAGATCATCACGGCCCATGAGCCGGTCGTGTGCGAGGTGTGTCGCCGCACGCTCCTACGCGGGGAGAACCCGGTCGGGTTCATCGCCGACGGCCGCCCCGTCAAGGTCTGCGAGCTCTGCGAGCCGCGCGCCGTTCACGAGGGATGGGTCCGTGAGGGCGTGCCGGTCGACGCCCAGTCCGCAGCTCGCCGCCGCGATCGCAAGTCGATCCTGCGGCGCCTGCGCGGCGACGCCCCGACACCGCGCCGTGCCGCGCCCTCCGTCATGGACGAGGCCCGTCCGTCGGCGCAGCCGCACCACGAAGACCGCCAGGTCCACGGCGTGCCGACCAGCGCCGAGCTGCGCCTGGAGCGCGCCGTGGAGATGTACAACGCGTCGGGTCTTCCGCACCGGATGGCCGGCATCACCCGTTCGCTGGGCGCCCCGGTGGTGTCGGTGCGCGCCTCGCCGAGCGAGAGCGGGATCGTGCGGATCTCGATCGCGTGGGAACTCGCGTGGTACCGGTTCGAGGTCGATCTCGGCGACGCCGAGGGCGGCGTGCGCCCCGTCGCGCGCGGCAACGAGCTGCGCGAGCTCGACCCGCTCGAGCTGCAGCCGACGAACGCGCTAAGCGAAGCCGGCCTCATCGTCGACGCCGCGTAAGCGGTCGTCGATGCCCGAAAATCCCCGCCCACAGGGCGGTTTTGCGGGTTAGGTTGGAGTGCGCCAACCCCGTTTTGGTCTCTCAGAGGAGGCCTTGCATGTCTGCCACCAGCAGCCAGCCGTTTGATCTCGACGCCCTGAAGGTGTCGCTCGAAGCGCACGACCCCGCGGCGTCGGCCGCGATCTACGCGCCCGACGCTGTCGTCGAGACGTTCAACCGCGACCACGGGCCAGGCGACCCGGTCGTCGTC
>JAEZDB010000095.1 GCA_023429855.1 Actinomycetes bacterium | reverse complement strand
GTCAGGGGCAGCGGCGAGGGCGCGCCGAAGAGGCGCCGAAGCAGAGGATCGGAGGGGGACGCGTTCCCGACGGGGGAGTTCGAACGCATGCCCGCATGATCGGCTGGTTCGACCACCGGTTGAGCGTTGGGCCCGGCCCTGGCCGGGCAGCCGAGTCCGCGCCTAGGGTGGGCGTTGATGGAACTCGGCGTCTACTCCTTTGGTGATCGCGGCCTCGACCAGCGCACGGGCCGACCGCAGTCGGACCAGGAGCGCATGACGCAGCTGCTCGAGCAGGTCAAGCTCGCCGACGAGGTCGGGCTCGACGTGTTCGGGTTCGGCGAGCACCACCGCACCGAGTACGTGATCTCGGCGCCGACGGTCGTCATCGCCGCCGCGGCCGCATGCACGAAACGGATCCGGCTCACCAGCGCCGTTACGGTGCTCAGCTCGACCGATCCCGTCCGGCTCTTTCAGGGCTTTGCGACCGCTGACCTCATCTCGCAGGGCCGCGTAGAGCTGATGGCGGGCCGCGGCTCGTTCATCGAGTCCTTTCCGCTGTTCGGGTTCGACACCGCCGACTACGACGACCTGTTTGCCGAGAAGCTCGGGCTCCTGCTCCAGCTCCGCAGGGGCGGCGAGGTGCAGTGGGCGGGGCAGTTCCGCGCGCCGCTGGAGGGCGTCGAGATCCGCCCGCGGCCCGCGCAGGAGCCGCTGCCGCTGTGGATCGCGGTCGGCGGGAACCCGCCGTCGGTGGCGCGCGCCGGCTACCTCGGGCTGCCGCTGGCGATCGCGATCATCGGCGGCCAGCCAGCCCGGATGCAGCCGCTCGCCGAGCTCTACCGCGAGGCGGCCAAGGAGGGCGGCCACGACCCGGCGACCCTGCCGATCGGCCTGAACGCGCACGGCTTCGTCGCTAAGGACACCAAGGCCGCCGCCGACGCGTTCTGGCCCACCTACGCCCAGGCGATGACGCAGCTCGGGCGCGAACGCGGCTGGCCGCCCGCCAGCCGCGCGCAGTTCGAGGCCGGGCGCGCCCCCGGCGGCCACCTGCTTGTGGGCACGCCCGAGGAGGTCGCCGAGAAGATCGTCGATCAGCACCGGGTCTTCGGCAACGCCCGCTACCTGCTGCAGATGGACGTCGGCGGCGTGCCCCACACCGAGCTGATGCGCTCGATCGAGCTGCTCGGCACCGAGGTGGCGCCGCTCGTTCGGGCGGCGCTGGGCGACTAGGCGCCGGGGCGCCGCTGCGCGGCAGATCCGGATCCTCGCCTACCCAGCAGCGTCTCGCTGATCAAGCGGCCCACCGTGACCATCGACAGCGTGATGGTCGACCGGTACCGACGGACCTGACCCGGTCGCGGCGGCTACTTGCGCGGGCGGCCTTTGCGGCGCGCCGTCAGCTCGGTGAGGCTTGCCCGCTCGGCGTCGGTGAGCGAGTCCATGCCGCCGTCGGCGATCTTGTCGAGGAGGGCGTCGAGGGCGAGGTCGTCGGCGGAGACGTCGCGCGCGGACGCGTCGACGGGGACCGGCCGCGGCCGCGTGGGCATCTGGACGATCTCGGCTGGCTCGTTCTCGGCCTTGCGGCCCCACAGCGAACCGGGCTTCTTCGGTGCACCGGCGGCCGGGCCGGAAGCCGCAGCGGGGCCACCGCCACGGCGGCGACCGGGCGCCGAGGTCTCGCCCTTGCGCTTGCGGCGCGGCAGGTGCAGGTCAGGCACGCGCTCGTACTGCGAGAGCAGGTCGATCTTGCGGGCCACGAGCGCGATCAGGCCCGCGGCGACGAAGACGGTGAGCAGGCGGACCCACTCGCGGAAGGCCACGTCGTTGACGACCTCGAGGGCGACGATCACCGCGCCGATCACCCACGCCGGAATGTTGAAGAAGAACGGCCGCGTGGGGTGCTCGGCGATGTAGAGCAGCAAGACCACGAGCTGCAGCAGGGCAAGGTCGGAGATGACCGTGTCGCGCGAGAGCAGCAGCCCGAGCACGGTGGCAACGCCGCCGATGATCAGCACCGACGAGCCGATCAGCCAGGTGAACCGCCTGCGGCCGACCTGCCGCTCGAGCTCGGTGCCGAAGAGCCAGAAGATGGCGGCGCCGATGATGTCCCACAGGCCGAAGCCGGCATGCGACCACGGCCAGGTGAAGAGCCGCCAGACCTCGCCCGCGGCGACCTCGTCGGGGATGAGCGCCATGCCCTGCGAGATGGGCTTGTCGACAGGCTCTGCCGCCCACACGAAGAGGGTGACGACCCAAACGAGCAGGACCAGGTTCGTCGTCGTGACCTCGACCTGGCCGAGACGGAACCAGCCAGCGCGGTCGTCGTCGGATTCGGTCCCGCTGTATCGCACGTCTCGAAGGGTAGCGGCGGCAGCGCCGATCGGGGGCGGTTCAGTCGACGAGACAGCAGTAGGCGTCGGCGCAGCGCGAGACTTTGCCCGTCGCCTGGAGAACGCGTAGCATGCCGCGGTGCCCGGCATCCGAGGTCTCGCCGAACATGTTCGGGCAGCCGCCCGGGATCACGGAGAGGCCGGACCGCTCCGCTGCGGCGACCGCTTCGTCGGTCAGCGAGCCCGGCCCGAGACCGCGGTGCAGCCAAACGCGCGGGATTGCCGCGGCCGCGCACGCCTCCACCACCGCGGCCGACTGATCGGCGGGCGTGGCGATCACCATGCCGTCGATGCCGGCCGGCAGCTCGGCGACCGTGTGGAAGCAGCGGTCGCCCTCGACCTCGTCGGCGTGCGGGTTCACGGCGAACACCGTGTGGCCGGCGTCGCGCAGGCGGCGGTAGATCAGGTTGGCCGGCTGACTCGCGTCGCGGGAGACGCCGGCCACCGCGATCCGCTCCTGCGCCAGGAAGTCCGCGGCGGCGTCGCGCAGCGTGATGTGGTCGGCCGTGGCTTGCTCGCTCATGCCCCCATCGTGGTCGGCGTGCGTGCTGCGGGCATCGGCCCTGTCTCACAGGGTCGGTCCGTAGTCGCCCGCAGCGCGGCTCGGCCGGCGGCCCGGCGGTCGCATCGTTGGTGCGGCGGGCGGCGCCGTCAGCGCACCGTGAACTTCAGCACGGCTTGGTTGCCTCCCGCGCTGAGCGTCGCGGTGTACTTGCCGGCCTTCAGCCTCTTGCCGAACGTGACCGTCGTCTTGCCGGCTCTGCCCTTGATCGGCTTGGCTTTCACCCGCACCTGCGCCGTGCAGCGCTTGCCCTTCTTGCGCTTGGTCGAGCACGTCTTGCCCTGCTTGCGACCGGGGGCGGCCCGCGTGAGCACGACCGACACCTGCGCGGCACGGTCGAGGGTGAAGGTGAGCTTGGTGCCGGCCTTGCGCGTGAAGGTCTTCTTCTTGAGCTTGGCCGCCGAGAGCTGGGGGCCGGGCACCGGGGCCAGCGGCGCGGTCTCCGTGAGCGGCGGCGCAGCTGGCGGTCCCGCGACCGGCGGC
>JAEZDB010000347.1 GCA_023429855.1 Actinomycetes bacterium | reverse complement strand
GCGCGGCTCGGCTGCGGCAGCCGCTCGCCAGGCCGCACGGGCTTGCGCGCGCGAGTGGTGCGCCGCGGCACGTCGTCGCGCCGAGGGCGACCCGAAGGTCCGACCCGCGGCCCGTATCCGTCGCCGGAACCCGATGCGCCAAATGCGCCCATGGCTGAAAGTACGGTCGCTCGGCCGCTGCATGGGAGTGGCATCGCGCCAACGTGGACGAATCGCCCGCCGACCACGCGCCCGGGGCGGGCCTTGCGGCCCGCCCCGGTGCATGCGACTGAGAGCGCGTGGCCCGCCGAGGTGGCGGCGGGCCAGGTGGCGAGACCGCCGGGGTGGCGGCGGCCTCGTGGCGGGCGGGTGGGCCCGACTACTGGATGTTCTTGTAGACCTCGAACATCGGCAGGTACATGGAGATCACGACGAAGCCGACGATGCCGCCGATGACGATGATCATGATCGGCTCGATGATCGACGTAAGCGACTTGACGGCCGCGTCGACCTGGTCCTCGTAGAAGTCGGCGACTTTGCCGAGCATGTCTTCCATCTGGCCGGTCTCCTCACCGACGGCCACCATGTGGGTGACCATGGCGGGGAACACCGTCGACTGCTTCAGCGGGCCGGTGATCGTGCCGCCGGACTTGACCGACTGAATGACGTCTTCCATCGTCTCCTCGACCACGGCGTTGCCCGACGTCTTGCCGGTCACGTCGAGCGCGAGCAGCAGCGGCACGCCGGCACCCGTCAGGGCCGACAGCGTGCGGCTCCAACGCGCGAGGGCGATCTTCTGCACGATGTCGCCGACCTTCATGGGCAAGCGCAGCGTGAAGCGCTCCCAGGTGCGGCGCCCTCCGGGCGTCTTGCGCCACTTCTTGAAGCTGAAGAACAGCGCGAACCCGCCACCGAACACGAAGTACCACTGGTTCTTGAGCGCGTTCGACGCCGCCACGGTGTACTGCGTGAGCTTGGGCAGCTCGCCGCCAAGATCGTCGAAGATCGACGCGAACTGCGGCACGATGAAGAGCAGCATCGCCGACATCACGAGCATCGCGAAGATGAACACGACGATCGGGTACATCATCGCGGACTTCACCTGGCGTCGCAGCGAATCGGCGGCCTCCAGCTGGTCTGCCACGCGCAGCAGCGAGGAGTCGAGCACGCCGCCGGTCTCACCGGCGCGCACCATCGACACGTAGAGCGGCGAGAACACCTTCGGGTGCTTCTCGAGGGCGTCGGAGAACGGCAGGCCGGCTTCGACCTCCTTAGAGACCTGCTGCAGGATCTCCTGGAGCATCTTGTTCTGCGTCTGCGCCTCGATGATCATCAGGGCGCGCAGAATCGTCATGCCCGATCCGATCATCGTCGCCAGCTGGCGCGTCATGATCGTGAGGTCCTGGCCCTTGACGGAGCCAAAGCCCGGCAGCGTGATCTCTTTCGAGGTCTGCTTGTTCTTGACCTCGAGAACGACGAGGCCCTTCTGCTTCAGCTGCTCGACGACCGCGTTGCGCGAGTCGGCGTCGACCGTGCCCGTCGTTTGCGCCCCAAGGGCGTCGACGGCTTTCCAGGCGAACGTGCTCATGGTGGGAGTCCTTCCCTACCTTCCGGCTAGACGCCGACCATCTGCGGAGCTCCGCTGCCCATCAGGCGCTTGAGCTCTTCGACGTCGTTGGAACGCTCTTCGGCGAGACCGCGGGAGATCACGCCGTGGCGCACGAGGGCAGCCAGGGCCGAGTCCATCGTCTGCATGCCGTGCGCCGAACCGGTCTGGATCGACGAGTAGATCTGGTGGGTCTTGCCCTCGCGGATGAGGTTGCGCACGGCCGGGGTCGGCACGAGCACCTCGCAGGCGCAGACGCGGCCGGCGCCGTCGGCGGTCGGCAGCAGCTGCTGCGTGATCACGCCCTGCAGCGCGGTGGAGAGCTGGACGCGGACCTGCTGCTGCTGGGCGGCCGGGAACACATCGACGATGCGGTCGATGGTCTGCGGCGCCGACTGCGTGTGCAGCGTCGCGAAGACGAGGTGGCCGGTCTCGGCGGCGGTCAGGGCCGTGTGAATGGTCTCCTGGTCGCGCATCTCGCCGACGAGGATGACGTCTGGGTCCTGACGCAGCGCGGCACGGAGGGCGAGCGAGAAGCTCGGCGCATCGGCCCCGATCTCACGCTGGTTCACCACGCACTTCTTGTGGCGGTGCAGGAACTCGATCGGGTCCTCGACCGTCATGATGTGCTCGTCGCGTGTCATGTTGATCTCGTTGATCATCGCCGCGAGCGTCGTCGACTTGCCCGAGCCGGTCGGGCCGGTCACGAGGACGAAGCCGCGGGGCTTCTCCGTGAGGTCTTTGAGGACCGGCGGCAGCGAGAGCTGCTCGAGCGTCGCGATGTCGCTGGGGATCACGCGGAAGGCGGCGCCGAGGGCGCCACGCTGGAAGTACACGTTGACGCGGAAGCGGCCCGTGCCGGAGGAGCCGTACGCGAAGTCCAGCTGCCAGTCGTTCTCGAGACGCTGCCGCTGGTCGTTGTTGAGGATCGAGTAGATGATCTCGCGGGTGTCGGTCGGCGAGAGGCGCTCGTAGCCCTCGAGCGGCTGCAGGCGTCCGCGGACGCGCACCATCGGCGGAACGCCGGCGGTCAGGTGGAGGTCCGACGCGCGGCGACGGAGCGTCTCCATGAGTAGGTCAGCGAAATCGAAGTCCACGGTCTTCTCGTCGGTCTGGTCGGGGGGTTACTTGAGGAAGGAGGGCAGGGAACGGGTGCTTAGGTGCCGCAGACGCGGGCGACCTCTTGGATCGACGTCAGGCCCATCTCGACCTTCGCGATGCCGTCTTCACGGAGCGTGCGCATGTTGAAGCGGCGAGCCGCCTCGCCGATCTGCTCCGCGGTGGCACGGGCGGTGATCAGGTCGCGCATCTCTTCGTTCACGCCCATGACCTCGTAGAGGCCGAGGCGGCCCTTGTAGCCGGAGTGTCCGCAGCGCGAGCAGCCTTTGGGGCCGAAGGCCTTCAGCGGCTCCTCGAACTCGTCGTAGCCGTTCTTGTGGAGCACCTCGACGGAGATCTCGACCTCCTCCTTGCAGTGCTTGCACAGCTTGCGCGTGAGGCGCTGGGCGACAACCGTTTCCAGCGCCGAGGCGACCAGGAACGGCTCGATGCCCATCTCCAGCAGACGCGACACGGCGCTCGGGGCGTCGTTGGTGTGCAGCGTGGAGAGCACGAGGTGGCCGGTGAGGGCCGACTCGATCGCGATCTTGGCGGTCTCGCCGTCGCGGATCTCGCCGACCATGATCACGTCCGGGTCGGCGCGCATGAGGGCGCGCAGGCCGTTGGCGAACGTGAGGCCCGCCTTCACGTTGATCTGCACCTGGTTGACGCCGGCCAGCTGGTACTCGACCGGGTCTTCGACGGTGATGATGTTCTTCTCGGGCGAGTTGATCGCGCCGAGCGCGGCGTACAAGGTGGTCGACTTGCCGGAGCCGGTCGGGCCGGTCACGAGGACCGCGCCGTAGGCCTGGCCGAAGCCGTGCTCGAAGCGCTCGCGCTCTTCCTTGCGCATGCCGAGGATGTCGAGGTCCATCACGACGTTCGACTTGTCGAGGATGCGCATGATGACCGCCTCGCCGTGCACCGACGGGAGCGTCACGACGCGGAGGTCAAGCTTGTGGCCGTCGATCGACAGCGAGATGCGTCCGTCCTGCGGGATGCGGCGCTCGGCGATGTCGAGCGTGGCCATGATCTTCACGCGGCTCACGACGCCGGCCGCCATCTTCTTCGGCACGTCGGCAGCGTCGACGAGCACGCCGTCGACGCGATAGCGCACCCGCATGCCGAACTCACCGGCCTGCAGGTGGATGTCTGAGGCGCCGCGCTCGACGGCCTGGGCGACAACCTGGTTGACGAGCTTGATGACCGGGGCGTCGTCGGATCCACCGCGCAGGTCGACGACCCCGCTGTCGTCGTCCTCGAGTTCTTCGACGCCGTCGCCGCTGACGACGTCGTCGAGGCGAGTGAGGCGGGAGATCGCCGTGGAGACGTCTTCGCGGGAGGCAACGACGGGCTTCACGTCGAGGCCGGTCATCAGCGAGATGTCGTCGATGACGATGATGTTCGCCGGGTCGACCATGGCGACCATGACCGTGCGGTCGGTCAGCATCTTCACCGGCAGCGCTTCGTAGCGCTTGGCGGCGGCCGGGTCGATCAGGTTGGCGGCGGCGAAGTCGACTTTGAACAGCGACAGGTCGATCAGCTCGATGCCGTGGCGCTCGGAGACGGCGCGGGCCAGGCCCTCAGGCGAGATCGAGCCCTGCTCGATCAGAATCGCCTCGGCGAGGCGGCCCTGCTCGACGGAGAGCTGCTGGGCGCCGGCGACCACCTCGGGGGTCAGCAGGCCCAGGAAGACGGCGGCGTCGAGGTCGGACCGGCAGTGGCGGGCGAGGCCGGCTGGACGCGAGAGGCCCTCGAGCAGCAGCTCGCCGTCCTCCCCCACGCTTGAATCATGTGCGTCGGCCTCGGGCGCGGCCAGTTCGACCTCGGGCTCGTCGGCGACGGCCTCGGGCTCAACGAAGACGGGCACCTGGGCGGCGGCCTCGGGGGCGTGTTCGGCGCGGGCTGCGCGGGCGGCCTCGGCTTCGGCGGCGGCCTGGGCGGCGATGTGGGCCTCGTACGCAGCCAGTTCGGCTTCGTACTGCGCCTGCGCTGCGGCGTGCGCGGCGACGGGGTCCTCGTAGCCGGCGTACGGGTCGGCGGGAACGTCGGGAGTCACCGCGGGCTGCGCGGCGGCAAACGGGTCGCCGGCGGAAGGCACATGCCCGTCGGCTGCGCTCCCGTTGACAGAAGGAACACCAGCATGAGGGACACTGGTGTGACCAGCTTCGGCGACCGTCAGGTCATGGAACTGGCCTTCCGCCTGGGGGATCGTATGCGGCTCCATGGTCCTCTGCTGTGTTCCTTACGGCGGACCGCATCGCCGCCACATCCGCAGGGCGACCAGTCCACAACTCAAAGCTGCGCGCACCTTGTTGGACGAGGATCTCCAGGCCGTCGACGGTATGGGTGCGCTTCGCTGCCTCAGCAGTGAGCACCGTTCCGCCGGGCTTGTAAGCCAGGTCCACCACGGTGGCGTATCTGGCCAGGTGATCGACGGAGACCGGTATGCCGTCGATGCCATTGGACGAACGGTCGATCTCTAGCGCGGTGCAATTCACAAGTACGTCGGCAGTCGGCGCAAGGTCGCTCCCCGAAAGGTCCGAGAGCGCGGTGCCTCCGAGCTCCTCCACCAGGGCCTCGGCGCGCGCCGCCGTGCGGTTCCACACGACCACCTCGCACCCGGCGTTGACCAGCGCCCAGACGACCGCGCGGGCGCTCCCGCCCGCCCCGAGCACGACGGCGCTGGCCTGCGGCCGTCCCGCGAGCGTGGCCATCAGGCCGGGGGCGTCGGTGTTGTCGGCAGTGATCTCGCCGCTCGCCCCGTAGATCAGCGTGTTGGCTGCGCCGATCGCGGCCGCGGCCGGCGAGGTCACGTCGGCGACGGCGAGCGCAGCACCCTTGTGCGGGATCGTGACGTTGACCCCGGCAAAGCCGGAGGCCGGGAGCGCCCGGAGCGTGGCCTCGGCTCGCTCGGGCGGCACCGGCAGCAGCTGGTAGTCGAGACCCAGTGCCTGGTGCATGGCCGGCGAGCGGCTGTGGCTCACCGGCCAGCCGACGACGCCGTACCGCGGCCGCGACGTGCCAGCGGGAGTTGCGGCCACGTGGCTCAACAGGTGTCGGGCGAGCCGCCGGCGGCCTCGCGGGCCGCGTTGTACTTCGCGCTGTCTTGGGCGAACTTCTCGGCGGTGGCGGCGAAGGCATGTTCGCCGCAGCGTCCGGGCTTCACAACGAAGTACAGGTAGTTCACCTTCGCCGGGTTGGCCGCGGCCTCGATCGAGGCGAGGCCGGGGTTCCCGATCGGCGTCGGCGGCAGACCGGTGCGGGTGCGCGAGTTGTAGGGGCCGTCCTTGTCGAGCTCGCTCTGGCGGATCGGGTTGTCCCAGTCGCCGCTCGCGTAGCGGAAGGTCGCGTCGATGCCGAGCGGCATGCCGGCCTTGAGCCGGTTGTAGATCACTGCGGCGATCAGCGGCCGTTCGCGCGTGAGCCGCGCCTCACGCTCCACCATCGACGCGATCGTGAGCACCTCGTAGGGCGTGAGGTTGGCCTTCTTCGCCTTCGCCATCGAGACGCCGTTGACGTTCTGCTCGAACGCCTGGAGCTGGCGGTCGATCAGATCGCGGGCGGTGAAGCCGGCCGGCAGCTCGTAGGTCGACGGGAACAGGAGCCCCTCGAGCGTGCGGGCGTTCTTGGGGACGCCGTAGTCGGCACGCAGCTCGTCCTTGCGCTCCCGCAGCACCTTCACGGCCGTGGTGCCGTAGTCGTCGACCGTGTTCTGCCGCTTGAACCTGGAGGCCATCTCGCGGATCGAGAGGCCCTCGGGGATCGTGATGGACTGCAGGTCGAGCGGGTTGACGGTGGCCCCGCCGAGTTTGGCGAGCGCCGCCCCGTATGACATGTCGCGGTTCAGTTTGACCTCGCCGGCAGGCAGGTCTTCGCGCTTGCCCGCGATCACGGCACGCAGCGTGAACAGGCGAGCAGAGTCGATGACGCCTGCCGCCTCGAGCCGCTCGCCGACCTCGCTGGCGCCCGAGCCCTCCGGGATCGTGACGCTGACCTCTTCGCCGCCTTTGCCCTTGAGCGGCTGCCAGAGCGTCCACTGCGACCAGGCCACCACCGCAACGAAGAGGAACACGACGGCGAGCGCAAGCTTGCGGCGGCGGCTGCGGCCACGGGTGAGGCTGCCGCCCATGTTGGCGTCGCCCGGTGGTGAGACGACCGTGCGGCTCGTGGACCGGCTCGCGAAGGAGCGGCGCCGGTGCACGGCGACCTGGCGGTGGTCGGGAAGGTCGAACGCCTGGGCCGGCGGCTGCGCCGGCGGCTCTGGGTCGATGCGCACCGGATCAGCCGGTTGATGGGCGCGGCCGTCGGGAGCGGGCGCAGCGTGCTCGACGGAGTCGGCGGGCGCTACACGCCTGCGGGCTGCCGGGCCGGCGGCTGAGTCAGACGCAGCAGGCGAGGCGGGAGCGAACGGCGGCGGCGCGTCGGCCGGGGC
>JAEZDB010000338.1 GCA_023429855.1 Actinomycetes bacterium | reverse complement strand
GGGATGGCCGGCCCTTGGGGCGTGCCGCGCACGTCGCACGGGGCGACGGTCGCCTGCGGGTTGCGCCGCAGCCGCTTGACCTTCCAGGCCGTCGTCTCGCTCGTGGCGACAAGCCGGTCGCCGGCCGCGCCGCGCGAATGGTTCAGTCGCTGCGCGACCAGCGAAGCGCCTGACGGACCGCCCGCTTTACGCGCCCGCGCCCTGCGTCAGCCCGAAGTGCTCGTGGTACTGCGCGGGGACCACGCCGAGGTGATCGGGGTTCTTACCGAGCCACGAGGCCACGAACGGGCAGAACGGCAGCAGCTTCGTGCCGTGCTCCTCGGCGCGGCGCACGACCTCGGCGACGAGCTTCTTGGCGTAGCCCTGGCCCTCGAAGCCGGGGCGGGTCTCGGTGTGGGTGAGGGCGAGCATGTCGCCCTTGCGGCCGTACGTGATGAGCGCGGCGATGTCGCCGTCGACCTGCCACTCGTACTGGCGCTGGTCGGTGTTGTCGAGGAAGGCTTCAGACATGGAACTCCGCTGGGTGTCGCCGGCGAGGCGGGGCTGGCCTCACGATAGGCGGGTCGCGCAGGCCGGCGCCGAAGCGCGCAAGCGCCCGTGCACGCTGGGCTCTATCGACCGGCCGCGGGGCAGAACGCCTGGTACCGTCGCGCCATGGCCGATGACCGACTCGACGACGCGATCGCTGCGGTGACCCGCGCCGTCGCGCGGATCGAAGCGGTGACCCGCGGTGTGGCCGAACCGCCGCTGCCCGACCTGCCGCCCGTCCGCGAGCCGCGCACGCCGCCTCCGCCGTCGTTCACTGACCGCCCTGCGGCGTTCGGTGCTGAACGCTCCGGCGGCTTCGCGGCGCGCCCGGCGACGGCGCTCGGC
Source organism: Actinomycetes bacterium (assembly GCA_023429855.1). Classification (GTDB taxonomy): domain Bacteria; phylum Actinomycetota; class Thermoleophilia; order Solirubrobacterales; family Solirubrobacteraceae; genus JAGIBJ01. The sequence goes on along the minus strand of JAEZDB010000338.1, from coordinate 3,933 downwards.
GGGAGCCTCGTGCCTGAACCGCAGGCGGCACCAGACCAAGAGAGCGAGCCCGGCGTCGGGGACTGGGCCGAGCACGCGCCTGCGGAGTCGCCCACCGACGCCGCCCAGCCTGCGCCAGAGCCACTCGCGTCGTATGCGCCGATGGACGACGACGACGCGCCCACGGCGCAGATCCACGAGCTGGTCGGCCGCATCATCGCGCGCACGCAGACGCTCGAAGAGCACCTCGACGCCGCGCGCCAGCTGCGCTTCGAGATCACCGACCTCGTCAGCCGCCTCGCTGCGGCCGCCGAGCGCGACCGCTGACCGCTAAGGTCGGGCGCTATGGCTGACGCGATCTCGTTCTCGCGTGGAGCCCCTTCCGTCGACATCGTCGACATCGAGGGCCTGCGCGCCGCCGCCGACCGGGCGTTTACCAACGACCCCGCCGGGACTACGGCCTACGGCACGGCCGTGGGCTACGTGCCCCTGCGAAAGCTCCTGGCTGAGAAGCACGGGGTGCAGCCGGAGAACGTGATCGTCACCAACGGCTCGATGCAGGCCGACGCGTTCCTCTTCGACGAGCTCGTCACGCCCGGCGCGTCGGTGGTCGTCGAGAAGCCCAGCTACGACCGCACCCTGCTCGGCCTGCAGGAGCGTGGCGCCGAGCTGACCGCGATCGAGCTCGAGGCCGACGGGATCAGCACCGCTGCGCTGCGCACGGCGCTCGAGGGCGGCCTCAAGCCGGCCTTCGCGCACATCATTCCGAACTACCAGAACCCTGGTGGCTCGACGCTGCCGCTGGAGAAGCGCAAGGAGCTCATCGCCCTTGCCGAGGAATACGACTTCCTGATCTTCGAGGACGACCCGTACCGCGAGATCCGCTTCCGCGGCGAAGAGCTGCCGACGATGTACGAGCTCGCGCCCGAGCGCGTCGTCTACGCGTCGTCGTTCTCCAAGACGGTCTGCCCGGGCGTCCGCGTCGGCTACCTCGTCGGCGCGCCGGAGCTGATCGCCAAGATCGTGCGCCGCGCGACCAACACCTACATCGCGCCCGACATGCTCGCGCAGTCGGTCGTCTACGAGCTCTCGCAAGACAAGGACCGCTACGACGGCGCGATCGCCAACGTCAAGGCCAAGCTGCGTGAGCGCTGCGACCTGCTCGCCGAGTCGCTGGAGAAGCACTTGCCCGAGGCCAAGTTCGTGCGCCCCGACGGCGGCTACTTCCTCTGGGCCGAGCTCCCGAGCAACTACGACGTTGAGGCTGCGGCCGGCAAGATGGCCGACTACGACGTCGCCTTCGTGAAGGGCTCGGACTTCCTGCTCGAGGGCGGCAAGTCCTCGCTGCGTCTGGCCTACTCGGCCGTGCGTGCCGACCAGGTCGACGAGGGCGTGCAGCGCCTCGCGGCCTGCCTCAACGCCCACAAGGGCTAGAGCTTCAGAAGGGCTCCGGGTTCACCGTCAGCGCTTGACGGCAAACCCGGAGCCGCGCGGCCCGGTCCGGCAGCCTCGAAGGGTCTGTCGACGTTGACGCCGGTGTTCGGCGTGTCCGTCGACAGACGGGCTGGGGCGCTTGGTCGTCGGCCGGCGCTCGGGCGCTGGCGCCGCGAACGGCTCGGGCTATGTCGCTGCGCGAGCCGCTGCCGGCGCGCGCGTGAGCACCAGGAACGGCAGGATGGCGAGCGCGAGGGCGCCGCCGAGCAGCGACAGCGCCGCATAGCTGGTGCCAGCGACCATGAAGCCGCTGCCGAGGCCGCCAGTTGCGCCAGCGAGCGCGACGCCGAGGTCGATCCTGCCCTGCGTCGCCGCGCGCTGGGAGAGCGGCGTGGCGTCGGTCACGAGCGCAGTTCCGCCGACAAGACCGAGGTTCCAGCCGAGGCCGAGCAGGCCGAGCGCGATCGTGAGGAGGACCATCGAGTCGGCCGGCGCGAGCGCAGCGAGCAGGCCGGCGGCGGCCAGGACGAGGCCACCCGCCGCGATGACTGGCTGCCGGCCGACCTGGTCGACGAGGCGTCCGGTGATCGGCGACGGCAGAAACATCGCCGCGATGTGGACCGAGATTAGGAGGCCGGTGTCGGCGAGACCGTGGCCGTGGTCGCGCATGTGGATCGGCGTCATCGTCATCACGGCCACCATCACCACCTGGGTGATGACCATCGCCGCAGTGCCGAGCATCAGAGCGTCGCGAGCGGCGGAGTCGCGGCCGAGGTTGTCGGCGGGCGCCGACGCCGGCCCGCCCGTCGCAGCGGCTGACGTCTCGCTGGCCTGCGCGGCGTCAGCCGGGCCAGCGATCGCAGCGGCGTCGGCCGTCGCCCACGCGCTCGCCGTTAGGAACGGATCAGGCCGCAAGAAGGTCGCGACGACCGTGGCGGCCCCGGCGTACGCCACGGTGGCGAGCAAGAACGGCCCGGCGAGCGCGCGCGTTCCAAGGCTCGTCGCGAACTCACCCGTCAGCTCGACGAGGTTCGGCCCGACCACGCCGCCGAGCGTCGTCGCCACGAGCACGGTGCTCACCGCGCGGCCGCGTTGGCTCGCCGGGACGAGGTCGGCGCCCGCGTAGCGCGCCTGCAGATTCGTGGCGACGCCGGAGCCGTAGAGCAGCATCGAGCCGAGCAGCAGTGCGACGCTGTCGATCGTCGCCGCAGCCACCACGCCCGCGCCGCCGAGCGCGCCGACGGCATAGCCAACTGCCAGGCCAAGCCGTCGTCCCGACCGCTGGGTGACTCGACCGACGAGCAGCGCCGCGGCAGCCGAACCGATCGTGAACAGGGCGGTCGGCAGTCCGCCGACGCCCTCGCGGCCGATCATGTCTTCGGCCAGCAGTGCGCCGACGGTGATTCCCGCTGCCAGTCCGGCGCCGCTGAGGATCTGCGCGCAAAACACGATCCGCACGGTGCGGGCAGCCAGCGCGGCACGCTCCTCTGCCGTCGGGGCAGGCGCAGTCGAGACGGCCGGGTCGTCGGGGGTGGGGCGAGACACGGGCCCCGCAGGCTAGTGGCCCCCGAAAACCCGCGACCGGGTGTTGCGCCGAGGCTCATGCCGGACACTGCACCTCCTGTGGGGGACGACCGTCGACGATTCGAGGCGCTGTACAACGCGCATGCGCAGTCGGTGCTCGCCTACGCGCTGCGTCGCACCGACCGCGCCACGGCCGACGACGTGCTGTCGGACGTGTTTCTTGTGGCCTGGCGACGCCTCGGCGACGTGCCCGCCGAGCCGCGGCCCTGGTTGCTCGGCACGGCGCGCAAGGTGCTCGCCAACCACCGGCGCAGTCAGTCCCGCCGCGACGCACTCCGTGATCAGCTCTTGCACCAGCCCAGTCGCGGGTCCACCGATCCGGCCGACGCTCCCGTAGTCGACGGCGCGCTGCTCCGCGCCCTGGCAGCGCTTCGCGACGACGATCGCGAAGCGCTGCTGCTCGTCGCGTGGGACGGTCTGACACCGCGTGAAGCCGCGCAGGTGGTGGGTGCAAAGCCGCCGGCATTCACCATGCGGCTCTCGCGGGCCCGCAAGCGGCTCGCTGCGCTCCTCGAACACGACGCGGCCGAGCCTCCGACGCAGGCATCGGCCGAGGCCGATAGCGCCGGCCGCCACCAGCCGGTGGCCGCCGGCCAGCGCACGACAGGGGAGGTGCGGGATGCCTGACCGCCTGATGGGCCGCCTCAGCGCTGCGGACCCGATCGCGCAGCGGGTTTCCGATGGACGAGTCCACGACCTCGTGCCGTCGGCCGCCGAGTTGCTCGCACGCTGGGAGAAGGATGGACTCGTTGACGCGCAGGTATCGGCGCCAACGACCGAGACCGGCCGGGGGCCGTGGCGCGAGCGGTTCGTTGCCTGGCTGCTCAGCGGAGCGCTGATCGCCGTCGTCGGTGCCGCGTCGGCGGCCGCGGCGCTGACGGCGCTCACCGGCAGCCCGCTGCCGCTGGGTGGCGACGCCTTCACCGTGAGCCCGAA
>JAEZDB010000326.1 GCA_023429855.1 Actinomycetes bacterium | reverse complement strand
CGGCAGCACGGCACGGCCGCGACGCCGGCCGCGGCGAGCGCGACGAGGTGGTGCGCGCCGAGGCGAGTCCCGCCGGCCACGACCTGTCCGCCCACGGCAAGGTCCTCGCCGGCAAATCGGATGTTGTCGTGCAGCGGCGCGGCGGGAAGCGTCACGCGGTCGCCGTCGACCTCGGCGTCCTCGACGCGCACGACGGCGTCGACGCCGGACGGCACGGTCCCACCCGTCGCGATGCGAACCACCGCACCTGCGGGCAGCTCACCCGAGAACGGCGTGCCTGCGCGGCTCTCGCCCACGATGGGAGCGCGGTGGTGCGGGCCATCGGCGGCGCGAACGCCGAAGCCGTCCATCGCCGAGTTCGTATCGCGGGGCGAGGCCACGGCCGAGTAGACCGTCTCAGCCAGCGTGCGGCCCGCAGCCTCGCTGATCGGCACCTTCTCGGCCGGCAGCGGCGGGCAGGCCTCGGCCAGCCGTTCCCACGCCTGCGGCGGTGTGGCCGCGGTCGTGGCTGCCCGAAGCTGAACGGGGTCGTCGGTGCGAGCGCCTGCCATCACCTACAGCCTGACATGAACCTGCATTTCGGCGGGATTACGCCGCGCGGCTGGGGCGGCCCGTGAGCGCGGCGCGCATCGGCGTGGTCTTGGCCGGCGGGCGCGCGACCCGGATGGGCGGCGACAAAGCTGGTGCCATGCTCGGCGACCGAACGCTGCTCGCCCACGCGATCGGAATCGTCCGGGCCGCAGGCCTGCAAGCGCGCGTTTGCGCACGCGCCGACACCGTCCTCCCCGCCGTCGACGGCCTGACCGAGGCGCACGTGTGGCGCGAGCCGAGGAGCGGCCACGCGCCTGCCGATGCGCATCCGCTCCGGGGCGTCGCCCACGCCGCCCGCACCGCCGGCGAACCGATCGTGGTGCTGCCCCTCGACCTGCCGCTCTTGCCGCCGGCCGTGCTGACCGCGCTGGCAGTGCAGCACGCGCCGCTCGCGGTGGTCGGCGAGGCTGGCCGCCCGGCGGCGCTGATCGCTCGGGTCGACTGGTCACATGCCGACGCGCTCGACGAGGCCGCAGACACGGGCGCACCGGCCCTCCGCACCCTGCTCGCGATGGGCGCCGCCGTGCGCGAACTGACGGACCTGGCGCCAGGCCTCGAGGCGACGCTCGCGCTGAAGAACGTCAACGACGCGAGTGACCTCGAAGCCGCTCGCGTCGCTCTCGACTGACTCGGCCAGCTACGCCCGCTCGGGCACGTCGACGGCCTTCGCGATCGCCTCCGCGGGACTCAGCCCGGCCTGCGCAGCAAGCCACGTCGCGACCGGCGCCGCCTGCCGCCGGCTGGAGTGCGCCGCAACGCCGGCGAGCTTGAGCAGCTGCTCGATCTCCTCGGCGGTCGGCGGCGGCACGTCGATCGCTGCCGCAAAGTCGGCGAGCCACGCGGGCACGCTCTCGTCGAGCCAATCAGGTGCTTCAGGCATGCAGCGATCCTCGCACGCCCAGCGCCGGCCCCGGCCGTTAGCCGCCGATCGCGCTCATCGGGCGGTCCGGTGCTTGGAACCCCGGCTCGTTGATGCCGTGCGCGCGCGGCTTGCGCCAGACCGCGTCGCGGATGATCGCCTTGAGGGCGTCACTCGACGCCCCGGCCCGCAGCGGCGTGCGCAGGTCGGCTTCTTCGTGCGAGAAGAGGCAGCTGCGCAGCTGCCCGTCGGCGGTCAGGCGCAGCCGATCACAGGCCCCGCAGAACGGTTCGGAGACCGAGGCGATCAGGCCGACAGCCTGTTCGAGACCGTCGGCGTGCCGCAGCAGGTAGCGCTGCGCGGTCGCCGACTCCGGGGCCGGCAGCGGTTCCAGCTTGCCGTGCGACGCCAGCAGGCCGCGCAGCGCCGCTCCGCTCACACCGTCCTCGGGCGTCCAGCGGCGGTCGGCGTCGAGCGGCATCGGTTCGATGAACCGCAGCTCCGCGTCGACCGACGCCGCCACCGCCAGCAGCCCGTCGAGCGAATCCTCCGTGATGCCCTTGAGCGCGACCGCGTTGAGCTTGATCGGGGTCAGCTCCGCGTAGCGTCGCGCCTCACGCAGGCCGTCGAGGACGCGATCGAGGTCGTCGCGTCGCGTCACGGCCTGGAAGTGCTTCGGATCCGTGGAGTCGAGCGACACGTTGAGCCGCACGCCGCCGGCGGCGGCGAGGCCCGCGGCCTGCTGCGCGAGCAGGACGCCGTTCGTGGTGAGCGCGAGGTCCTCGAGGCCGTCGAGCGCGTGGAGGCGCGCGACGATGTCGGCCAGGTCGCGGCGCAAGAGCGGCTCGCCGCCCGTGAGGCGGATCGTGCGGATCCCGAGTCCGATCAAGACCTCGGCGACCTGCACGATCTCGTCAGCGGTGAGGTGCTCGGCCCGCGGCTGCCACGGCAACCCTTCGGCCGGCATGCAGTAGGTGCAGCGCAGGTTGCAGCGGTCGGTCAGCGAGATGCGGATGTCGCGGGCGACGCGGCCGTGCTGATCGACAAGCGCACCCGGCACCGCTCCATCGGCGGGAGCCAGCGGCAGGGGAACCGGCGACGAGATCACGCGGGGCATCGCCACGCACGATAGGGACCGGCGGTCGCGAGTGGCAGATCTCGCGCACAGGTCGGCGCGCGACATCTTCGCGACACCGACGTCGCTGGCGACACCCCGTCGAAGCGAAATTGGGCGCATCGACGGCCGCTTGGTTTCGCCACTGTTTCCGGCGCGTTTCGGCGTCCCACAAGGGAGGAAATCGTTAGCCAGAGGGCGGCCTCGTTCTATCCAACTGGCCAATCCGTGAGGGGGTGTGATTCGGCACCGTCAGCAGCGGGTAGTGACGACTGTTACGAGCATGTTTCAGCTCGAAAAACGGACGGTAACGGCGCGCTATTCCGGATTCCGGCAGACCGAGGCCGGCGTCGCCCCAAGACCCCAACCGCCTTCGCCCCAGACCCCCAAGGAACCACCCGAGATGCACATCCTCATCATCGGCGGCGGCATCGCCGCCCAGTCGCTCGCGGAGGCGCTGCGCGAGCGCGACACCACCGCCCGCATCACGATGATCTGCGAAGAGCCTCGCCTGCCGTGGGACCGCGTCTCGCTCTCGCACCTGCTTGTCGACGGCGACGACGTCAGCGACCTGCAGCTGCGTCCGGCCTCCTGGTACGAGGACCACGACGTCGACGTGCGGATCGGCCAGAAGGTCGTCTTTCTCGACACGGCCCGCAACCTCGTGCGCCTCGACGACGACTCCGAGATGTCGTACGACCGCTGCGTCCTGGCCACCGGCTCGGAGGCGCTCATGCCGCCGATCCCCGGCATCGACCAGAAGGGCGTCGTCGCCTTCCGCTCGCCCGAGGACTGCACCGCGATCCAGGAGGTCGCCGACGCCGGCAAGAAGTGCGTCGTCATCGGCGGCGGCCTGCTCGGCCTCGAAGCCGCCCGCGGCATCGCCTCGCGCGGAGCGCCGGTCACCGTGGTCCACCTCATGGACCGCCTGATGGAGCGCCAGCTCGACGCCTCGGCGGCAGCCCTGCTCGCGCCCGCGATGGAGGAGCTCGACGTGAACGTGCTCCTCGGCAAGTCGACGCAGACGATCGTCGGCAACGAAGCGGGCGAAGTCACCGGCCTGCACTTCACCGACGGCGAGTCGATCGACGCCGAGCTCGTGGTGGTCGCGATCGGCATCAAGTCGCGTACCGAGCTGGCCAAGACCGCCGGCCTCGACGTGCACCGCGGCATCGTCGTCGACGACCGGCTGCAGACCAGCGCACCCAACGTGTGGGCGATCGGCGAGTGCGCCGAGCACCGCGGCATGGTCTACGGCATCGTGGCCCCGATCCACGACCAGACGCAGATCGCCGCCGAAGCGATCCTGGGTCAGCCCGAGGCGTTCTACGCCGGCTCGATCCTGAGCGCCAAGCTCAAGATCATGGGCGTCGACCTCGTGTCGATCGGCGACGCGGAGGGCTCTGGCGCGACGGTCGAGAACCGCGAGGAGCGCACCTACCGCAAGCTCATCGTCTCCCCCGACGGCAAGCTCACCGGCGCCGTGCTCATGGGCGACATCAAGGGCCACGAGCTGCTCCTCGACAAGGTCAAGAACGCGCTCGACGTCGAGGACGCCCTCGCGCTGCTGGCCGAGGCGAGCAAGGCCAGCGCCGCTGACCTGCCCGACACGGCGCAGGTCTGCAACTGCAACGGCGTCTGCAAGGGCGACATCGTCGAGGCGATCAAGGAGCACGACCTGGGCTCGACCGCCGAGGTCGTCGCCCGGACCCGCGCCGGCGCCGGCTGCGGCACCTGCAAGCCGCTGGTCAAAGAGATCCTGCTCGACGTGCGCGGCGGCAAAGTCGACGAGAACACCTACCTGTGCGCCTGCCTCAAGCAGACCCGCGAGGAGTGCGCGTCGGCGATCCGCGAGCAGGGGCTGGAGTCGGTCTCCGAGGTGGCTGCGGCCTGCGGTACCGGCCGCGAGTGCGGGGCCTGCAACCCGGCGCTCGCCTACCTCGTGTCGGAGGTCAAGGAAAACAAGCACCGCGAGGAGCGCCACGCCCGCTACATCAACGACCGCGTCCACGGCAACATCCAAAAGGACGGCACCTTCTCGGTCGTCCCGCGGATGAAGGGCGGCAAGACGACCGCCGACGAGCTGCGCCGCATCGCCGACGCCGCCGACAAGTACAACATCCAGACGATCAAGGTCACCGGCGGCCAGCGGATCGACCTCCTCGGCGTGAAGAAGGAGGACCTGCCGGCCATCTGGGAAGACCTCGACATGCCGTCGGGCATGGCCTATGCCAAGTCGGTCCGCACCGTGAAGACCTGCGTCGGCTCCGACCACTGCCGGTTCGGCCTCGACGACTCGATGGGCACCGGCATCGAGCTCGAAGGGATGCTCGAGGGCCTGCACACGCCTGCCAAGGTCAAGCTCGGTGTGACGGGTTGCCCGCGCAACTGCGCCGAGGCCTACATCAAGGACATCGGCCTCGTCGCGATCGAGGGCGGCTGGGAGGTCTACGTCGGCGGTGCTGGCGGCACCGAGGTGCGCAAGGGCGATCTGCTCTGCACCGTCGACAACAAAGACGAGGCGATCGCCGCCTCGCTCACCTTCCTGCAGTACTACCGCGAGAACGCGGAGTACAAGGAGCGCACCTACACGTTCATGGAGAACCGCGGGCTCGAGGCGATCCAGGCGGTCGTGTTCGACGAGGTCGAGGGACCGGCGCTGCGCGAGCGGTTCCACCTCGCGCAAGCTGCCGCGATCAAGGACCCGTGGCTTGAGCGCCGCAAGCCTGCCGTGGCCAACCAGTTCTCAGAGCTCGACACCGAGGCACCCGTCTTCGGCGACGCCCCCATGTTCGAGGAGGCCGCCACGCCCGCCGGCGTCGCCGCCAGCTCCGACCTGATCGCCGTCACCTACACCACCCCGGAGAAGTCCTGATGATCCCCGCCGAGATCAGCGCCGCCGCCACCGACCTGGCCTCCGACGGCTGGGTGAAGGTCGGCCGCATCCAAGACCTCCCGATGCTCGAGGGTCGCCGGACGACGATCGAAGGGCGCCGCGTGGCGGTCTTCCGCCTGTTGAACGACGAGCTGGCCGTGATCGACGCCACCTGCCCGCACAAGGGCGGCACGCTGCAGGACGGCCTCGTGGCCGACAACTGCGTCACCTGCCCGCTGCACGACCGCCGGATCGACCTGTCGACCGGCGAGATGATCGGGTACGAGGACTCGGTCGCGGTGCACGAGGTCCACAAGGCCGGCGACGACATCTGGGTCCGCCTTTCGGCAACGCCCGAGACGCCCACCGAGGCCGAGCGGGCCGCCGCGTCCGACGCCACGCCGGCAGCGGCAGCGGTTTGAGCACTGGCCCACAGGACGTCAGGTCGACCTGCCCGTACTGCGGCGTCGGCTGCGGCATCGTCGCCACGATCGACGCGGGTCGGCTGCTGTCGGTGCGCGGCGACGCGGACCACCCCGTCAACCGGGGCAAGACCTGCCGCAAGCCCATCGAGCTGCCGAGCGCCGCGCACCACCGCGCACGGGCGCTCACGCCGCGCCGCCGCGTCGCGCGAGGGGCGCTGGCCGAGACGATCTCGTGGGACCGCGCCACGGAGGAGATCGCCGCGCGCCTGCTGGCGATCCGCGAGGAACACGGCCCGCAGGCCATCGGGTTCTACATCTCCGGCCAGCTCCTGACCGAGGACTACTACGCGGTCAACAAGCTCGCCAAGGGCGTCATCGGGACCAACACCGTGGACTCGAACTCGCGCCTCTGCATGAGCTCGGCTGTCGCCGGCTACCGCGAGACGTTCGGGTTCGACGGCCCGCCGCCCGGCTACGCGGACCTCGACGCGGCCGACCACCTGTTCCTGCTGGGCACCAACACGGCGGCCTGCCACCCGATCATCTGGGGCCGCATCCAGGACCGGATCGCCACCGGCGGCGAGGTCGTCGTCGTCGCCCCGCGCCGCCGCGCCCCGGCGCGCGGCGCGCCGCGGCACTTGCCGGTCAAACCCGGCCGTGACCTCGCCCTGCTGCTCGGGATGATCCACGTGATCGACCGCGACGGCATGGTCGACCGCACCTACTGCGACGCGTCGGTCGACGGCGTGGAGGACTTCCTCGCCGAGGCGCGGCTGTGGACGCCCGAGCGCGCGTCGGAGGAGAGCGGCGTCGACGCCGAGCTGATCATCGACGCCGCCCACCGTTTCGGGACCGCCAATCGCGCCATGGCGCTGTGGTCGATGGGCGCCAACCAGCAAACCTCGGGCACCCGCATCAACCGCGCGCTGCACGCGCTCTGCCTGCTCACGGGCAACATCGGCCGCGAAGGCACGGGCCCGCTGTCGCTGACGGGCCAGCCCAACGCGATGGGCGGCCGCGAGGTCGGCGGCCTGGCCGATCTGCTGCCGGGCTACCGCACGATCAAGCACGCGGCCGATCGCGAGGCGGTCGCCGAGTACTGGGACCTGGACGACATCGACGCGGCCGCGGGCATCTCGGAGCGCCCCGGGTTCGTCGCCTCTGACCTTTACGCCGCACTGGAGTCCGGCGAGCTGAAGGCCATCTGGATTGTCGCGACGAACCCGGTCGTGAGCTTCCCCGACGCCGGACGCGTCAAGCGCGCGCTAGAACGGGCCGAGCTGGTCGTCCTGCAGGACGCCTACGAGCCGACCGAGACGAGCGTCTACGCCGACTACCTCCTTCCCGCCGCGCAGTGGCCGGAGAAGGAGGGCACGATGACGAACTCCGAGCGCAGGGTGTCGCGCGTGCGCGCCGCCGTGCAGCCGCCTGGCGAAGCCCGTCCGGACTGGGAGATCTTCGCTGCCGTGGGGCGTGCGATGGGCGCAGAGGCGGCCTTCCCATGGACGACCGCAGCCGAGGTCCACGCGGAGTTCGTCGGTCTGACAGCCGGGCGCCTCTGCGACATGACGGGCCTCAGCCACGAGCGGCTCGACCGTGAGGGCGCGATCCAGTGGCCCGTCCCGGGGACGGCGGTGGGCCAGCCGGACCACCCTGGCACTGCGCGGCTCTATGAGGACGGGGTGTTCCGCACGCCGACCGGCCGGGCGCAGCTCACCGCGCCGACGGTCGACGGTCCAGCCGAACCGGCCAGCGACGACTTCCCCCTGCGGCTCACGACCGGCCGGCTCGCCGGCCATTGGCACACGATGTCGCGGACCGGTCGCTCGCCCACGCTGCGTGCCGCCGACCCTGAACCTCTACTCGAGGTTCACCCCGATGATCTCGGCAACGTCGCCGAGGACGGCGAGCTGGTCCGCGTGCGCTCGCGCCGCGGCTGGGTGGTGCTGCGCGTGCGGGTCGACGACTCGCTGCCGGTCGGGACGGCCTTCGCGCCGTTCCACTGGGGCGAGCTGTTTGCCACGCCCGGTCACGGTGCGGTGAACGCCGTCACGATCGACGCGACCGATCCGACGTCGCGGCAGCCCGAGCTGAAGGGGTGCGCCGTGCGGCTGGAGTCGGTCAAGCGACGCCCGCGCCACAGCGTCAACCGGCCGACGCGCCTGGTCGTGATCGGCGGCGGCCCCGCTGCGGTTGCCGTGGTCGAAGAGGCCTTCAAGCACCGGCCGCCGTCGGATTGGACGGTCACGATGCTCTGTGCCGAGGAGACGGCGCCGTACGACCGCATCGCGCTGTCGCGGGCGCTCGCCCCCGATGGCCCGCGTGACTTGGCCCTGAAGGACGAGGCGTGGTACCGCGAGCGCGGAATTCGCCTCGCGCTCGGCACGCCCGCTGCCGTCATCGACACCGCGCAGCGCGTGGTGCTCTGCGAGAGCGGTGAGCGCGTCCACTACGACAAGGTCGTCATCGCGACCGGCTCGCGTGTGGCGACGCCGCCGATCCTGGGGCTCGGGCTGCACGGCGTCGTCCGGCTGCGCACCGAGCAGGAGGCGGCGCAGATTCGCGCGGCCATCGCGCCCGGAACGACGGTCGCCGTCGTCGGCGGCGGACTGCTCGGGCTGGAGGCCGCGGCGGCCCTTGCCGAGCACGGAGCCGACGTGTCGGTGGTCCATGGCGCCGACCGCCTGATGGAGCGCCAGCTCGACATGGGCTCGGCCAGGTGGCTGCGGCGGCGCGTCGAAGCGCGCGGCATTACGTGCCATATCGGCTCGTTCTGCGACGAACTCGTCGAGTGGGAAGGCCGCGTCGTCGGCGTCAAGCTCAAGAACGAGAAGGTCGTCCCGGCCGACCTCGTGATCATGGCGACCGGCGTCAGTCCAGTCATCTCCGTCGCGGCGCGAGCGGGCATCAAAACCGAACGCGGCATTACCGTCGACGACCAGATGCGCACGTCGGCGCCCGATGTGTGGGCCGTCGGCGAGTGCGCGCAGCACGAGGGGATGATCTACGGCACCTGGGCCCCGATTGCTGAGCAGGCGAAGGTCGTCGGCGCCGACCTCAGCGGGCGGCCCGCCGGCTTCCGGGGCAAGCCGCAGCCGACGCGTCTGAAGGTTCCCGGTATCGACCTGTTCTCGTGTGGAAACCCGACGGCGGAGATCGGCGACCCCGACCTCGACGAGGTCGTCACGGTCGACTCGCGTTCCGGCACGTACCGCCGGCTCGTGTTCCGCGGCCGCGACCTCGTCGGCGCCGTCCTCATGGGCGACCTCTCCCTCTCCGGCCAGCTCACCCGCCTGCTCGAGGAGGGCGGTGCTCTTCCCGACTCGGTCCTCGACGGACTCGTGGCGCGGGGG
>JAEZDB010000299.1 GCA_023429855.1 Actinomycetes bacterium | reverse complement strand
GAGCCGCAGGGCGAGCGTCGTCATGTCGGCATCGGCGCCGAGGCCGGCTGCGTCACCGGCGCCAGCGCTGCTCGCGCCAGCCGCCGAGCTGCTCCCGGGCGCGTGGGCGACGGCGTGGTCAGGTACTGGTGAATCGTCCATGGAGCTCACGGATCCTCTCGGCACCGCGGGGGCGGCACATGACCGTTGGTCGAACCTATCCGACGCCAATCCTGCCGCCCCGAAACTTCCGTGTCACCCCCGTTCACGCGACGGACGCGCCGGCTCGCTCGAGCGCCCAAGGGGGCGAGGAGCTAGCTGCGAGCAGTGTCGGATTACGCCCCCAGGAGGGCGTAATTCCGACTGCCGGCGCGCCACTTCACGCCCTCCTGGGGCTGTTGCCGCAGCTCTGCGCCGCGCGCAACGCCCAGCCTCAAGAGGGTGTGATTTCGAGCTTCTCTGCGCCATTTCACGCCCTCCTCGGGCTGTAAATCGACACTGCTTCGCGGGCACTACCTCCCCTTCCCCGTCTCTTCGTCCGTCCGTCCTGCGACGCCGCGCATCCCAAAGGCGGCGCTTCGGTTCATGACGGGCGCTCCGCGGAACAGGACGGACGCTCAGCGTGCGGCGAGGAGCGCTTCGACCACGACGCGCGTCTGGGCGGCTGCGGCGAGATCTGCGCGAGCGAGGTGGCGGCTGACGGTCTGCTGGGCGCAGCCGAGTTCACGGGCGGCCGCCGTAGCGGTGCGGTGGACGGACACCGCGTCGACCGCGGTCCACACCGCCTCGGAGCGCTGGCGAAGCAGCGTCGCGTGCGGGCCGAGCGCCGCGTGCACCGGGAGCGCGGCTGGGTCGGACGGGTCGCGTCGCACCGCCACACCCCACGCGGACTTCCGCGCCTCGCCGATCAGGTGCGTGGCCGAGAGCCGCGGATCGGTCGGTGGCCGCAGGAACACGCCACAGGCCCATGCGTCACCACGGAGCACAACGGCGAGGGCCGCGAACATCGCGCGTGGCGGCAGCGCGTCGACCAACAGCAGGCCCGCGTGGCGGGAGATCCGAGGCCGGTCGACCGGCCAGCGCGCGAGCGCTCCTTCGACGCGTGCGTGCAGCGCGCTCAGGTCGAGCCCCGCGGAATGCGCAGCGGTGACGCGTGCGACGGAAGCACGCGAGGCAGCACGCGCGCGTGCGCGTTCCCACGGGCCCAGCACGAGGAGCATCGACGGTTCCACGCGGCCACCGTTTCAGCCGCGCGGCCCGCTCCGGCGTTTTGCGCTGAGTTGGAGCAGCAGCGACGCAGAGTTGGCACAGACTCCGCACGTTCTGCGCAAAGTGACGCGCGACGCTCGCGATCCGAACACACCGCGAAGCTCCCGCGCCGCGCCTCGCGCTCCTGGCACGTCGCGAAGCTCCAGCGCGGCGAACGCCCCAGAACAGACTCGGGGGTCGACGGCACCAGGCAAAAGGCACGCCGACCCCCAAGGGTGTTGAAGCTACGCCCCGCCGCCGATGGCGGAGCGCCAGCTCGTCAGGTTGGTTAGCCGAGGCGAGCCTTGAGGCCGTCGAGCTGGGCCTTCACGCCAGCTGGGAGGCGCTCGCCGTACTGGGCGAGGTAGGCCTCCACCTGCGGCAGCTCTGCCTTCACGGCCTCGGCGTCGACCGTGAGCAGGAGCTCGAGGTCGGCGTCGGAGAGATCGAGGCCCTCGATGTTGAGGGCGTCCTTCGTCGGCACGAGGCCGATCGGGGTCTCGACGGCCTCGGCGTTGCCGTCGACGCGGTTGAAGATCCACTCGAGCACGCGGCTGTTCTCGCCGAAGCCCGGCCAGATGAACTTGCCGTGGTCGTCCTTACGGAACCAGTTCACGTAGAAGACCTTCGGGAGCTTCGCGCCGGGCGTCTGGCCGAGCTTGAGCCAGTGGGCCATGTAGTCGCCCATGTTGTAGCCCGCGAACGGCAGCTGCGCGAACGGATCGAAGCGGAGCTGGCCGACGGTGCCGAACGCGGCGGCCGTCTGCTCGGAGCTCATCGTCGCGCCGAGGAACACGCCGTGCTCCCAATCGAACGCCTCGCGGACCAGCGGCACGACCGAGGCGCGGCGGCCGCCGAACAGGAAGGCGCTGATCGGCACGCCAGCCGGGTCTTCCCAGTTGTCGGCGAGCGACGGGGCCTGGTTGGCCGGCACCGTGAAACGGGCGTTCGGGTGGGCGGCCGGGTGGTCGGCCTCCGGCGTCCAGTCGTTGCCGTGCCAGTCGATCAGGTGCGCGGGCTTCTCCTTCGTGAGGCCCTCCCACCAGATGTCGCCGTCGTCGGTCAGCGCGCAGTTCGTGAAGATCGTGTTCTTCTCGATCGACGCGATCGCGTTCGGGTTGGTGTCGGCACCAGTGCCCGGCGCAACGCCGAAGAAGCCGGCCTCGGGGTTGATCGCGTAGAGCTGGCCGTCGTCGCCGAACTTGAGCCACGCGATGTCGTCGCCGACGGTCTCGACGGTCCAGCCCTCAAGGGTCGGGACGAGCATCGCCAGGTTGGTCTTGCCGCAGGCCGACGGGAACGCGCCGGTGACGTACTTGACCTCGCCGGCGGGCGACGTGAGCTTGAGGATGAGCATGTGCTCGGCGAGCCAGCCCTCGTCACGCGCGAGGACCGAGGCGATGCGCAGCGCCAGGCACTTCTTGCCGAGGAGCGCATTGCCGCCGTAGCCTGAACCGTAGGACCAGATCTCGCGGGTCTCGGGGTAGTGGACGATGTACTTCGTCTCGGCGTTCGTCGGCCAGGCGACATCGGCCTGGCCCTCTTCGAGCGGAGCGCCGATCGTGTGGACGCACGGCACGAACTCGCCGTTGCCGAGCGCCTCAAGGGCCTTCGTCCCCATGCGGGTCATGATGCGCATGTGCACGACCGCGTAGAGCGAGTCGGTGACCTGCACGCCGATCTTCGACGAGTCGGAGCCGACCGGGCCCATCGAGAACGGCACGACGTACATCGGCCGGCCCTTCATGGCACCGGTGAAGATCTCCTTGAGCTCCGCGCGCATCTCATCGGGCGCGCGCCAGTTGTTGTTGGGGCCAGCGTCGATCTCGTTCTCGGCGCAGATGAACGTTCGGTCCTCAACGCGGGCGACGTCGCTTGGATCGGACCAGGCGAGGTAGGAGTTCGGGCGCTTGGCGTCGGAGAGCTTGCGGAAGGTGCCCGCGTCGACGAGCTCCTGGCAGAAGCGGTCGTACTCTTCCGCCGATCCGTCGCACCACACAATCTCGCTCGGCTGCGTGAGCTCGGCGATCTCATCGACCCACGCGGTGAGCTTGGCATTGGCAGTCGGGGCGGCGAAGGTGTTGGGCACTTCTGGGCCTTCTTCGAATCAGCTGTTGATCGGAGTTGGCCCTGCGGGACGGCGGGGCCAGCCGGTGCCTGCACGACGTCGTGCACGGACCAGCGAATCGGGCGAGGATACCGGCTTACCGCGCCTCGCGCGTGTGTCATTCACCGCCGAGCGTGCGGAAAAGCCGCAGAGTTGGTGCGTTGAGCGGGCGCGCGCCACGCGTCCCCCTGGCGCGACCGGTCTCTGGACGTCTCATCGATCTCCACCCGAATTCAGACCGAGATCAACTCCATGGACCAGCCCATTGGCCGACGGAGAGTACAAATGCTGCGTTCTGCTTTCTCGACTGCTCGCCGGCAGCGCCTCGCCGCGTGCACCGGCGTCGTGGTGCTCGCCCTCGCCGTTCCGCCTGCATTCGGCGGGACGTCGGTGACCTCCCAGATCGCGAAGCTGACCAAACTCACCAAGAAGGCCGACAAGAACGCCAAGACCGCGCTCAAGCTCGCCAAGTCGGCCTCGGCCGCCACCAGCTCCGGCGCCACGGGCGCTGCGGGCCCCAAGGGCGATGCCGGCCCGGCCGGGCCAGCGGGCCCTGCTGGCGCGAAGGGCGACGCCGGCGCTGCCGGCGCGACCGGCGCACAGGGCCCGAAGGGCGACACGGGCGCCACCGGCGCACAGGGCCCCAAGGGCGACAAGGGCGATACCGGCTCGACCGGTCCGGTGGGCCCCCAAGGGCCGAGCGGCAGCTCGAAGGTCTACGTGGCGACCGACGGCGATGGCAACGTCCAGCCGGGCAACGAGCTCACGAGCGACTTCGACCCCAGCGTGACGAAGATCCTGCCCGACGCCGGAAGCTACGCCGTGATGGCCAAGGTGTCGTCGGAGAACACCGGCGCCTTCGGCGCCTCGGTCATCTGCCAGCTTGTGCATATCAGCGGCGCCACGACCGTCGTACTCGACAGCAGCAGGGACTCGATCCCGAGTTCCGGCCAGGCGGCAACTGCAGCTTTCAACGCGGCCGTCACCGTGGCCGAGAACGACTCGATCGCCGTGGAGTGCAAGGTCCCGCCGGGCGGCTACAACGTCGACGTGACGCGCACCAACCTGACGATCCTGCCCGTCGGCACGATCGAATAACCCGGCGGCCCGGCGCCGCCCGTTAGCTTGGCCGGGGTGACTCCGGCCAACGCCTACTTCGAGCCGCTCGGCGGCGATCGCTTCCGGGCGACGTCGCACACCGAGGGTCCGTGGACGGCTGCCGCGCAGCACGGCGGCCCGCCTTGCGCCTTGCTCACGCGCGCGCTCGAGCGCCTGGACGCGCGGGAAGGCGCCCTCCTCTCCCGGATCAGCGTCGAGTTTCTGCGGCCGGTGCCGGTCGGCGACCTCGAGGTTCGTACCCGCGTCGAGCGGCCCGGCCGTGCGGTGCAGCTGCTCAGCGCCGAGCTCGTCGCAGGCGGCGAGGCCGTCCTGCGCGCGACGGCGTGGCAGGTCGCCGCGGCGCCGCTCACAGC
>JAEZDB010000082.1 GCA_023429855.1 Actinomycetes bacterium | reverse complement strand
GCGACTCAGCCGTGACGGCGGCGGGACCGCGCGGGCTGCGGTGCCAACGGGCCCCTCCGCACCGAGGGCGGTGCGCGATTGGGGCGACTTCGCGGCCGACGGCAGCGGGACTTCGCGGGCTACGGCGCCGACGGGTTCCTCGGGGCCGGCGCCTTGGCTGCGCCGATCACCATCTGTCGAAGAAGACGCCGGCTTCCGCGGTGAACTTCGACAGACCCGCTGGGCGCCGACGAACCAAGCGGCGCTGGCGCCGTAGGGGCCGGTCGGCTAGCGACATCCAAAACCGCACGCAACGCGACCACCCCGCCGGCGCCGCAGGGGCCGGTCGGCCCGCGACATCCAAAACCGCACACAGCGCGACCACCCCGCCGGTGCCGTAGGGGCGCCGACGAACCAAGCGGCGCTGGCGCCGTAGGGGCGCTGGCGAGTCGCTAGTCGGTGAGGGCCTCTTCGAGCTTGCGCTCGGTGCGGTCGGTGTCGGCGTCGACGCCAGCCGCGCGGCTCTCGGTCGCGGCAGTGTAGGTAGCGTTGAGGAAGCGCTCGATCGCGCGGATGACCGGGGCGGAGCGCCAAGTAGTCATCGAGTCGAAGGCGTGCTGGCCGCCAGGCATCTCGGCGTAGAGGACGGGCTCGTCGCTCTGCTTGCGCAGGACGCTGACGAAGTGGCGGCTCTCGGGGACCGGGACGATGGTGTCGCCGGTGCCGTGGACGACGAAGAAGGGTGGCACGGGGCAGTCGCCGATGCGGCTCAGCGGCGAGACGCGCTCGAACTTCTCGGGCTCCTCCTCCAGCGACGCCTTCACGACGAGCTTCTCGACGATGTGCTTGAGGTTCTGGTTGTAGTCCTCGGCGGCGGTCGCCAGACCGTAGACGCCGTAGAACGGCACGGCCGCCTGCACCGACGTGTCGGAGCCCTCGAACCCAGGCTGGAGCGAGACATCGTTCGCAGTTAGGGCCGCGAGCGCCGTGAGGTGACCACCGGCCGAGCCACCGGTGAGCGCGATGAAGTTCGGATCGACCCCGAGCTCGTCGGCGTTGTCGCGGACCCAGGCAATCGCGCGCTTCACGTCCTCGACGTGCTCGGGCATCGTCGCCTTAGGACTCAACCTATAGTCGACGTTGAACCCTACCCAGCCGTTGGCGGCCATGTGACTCAGCAGCGGATGACCCTGTTCGTGACGCGAGCCGAACAGCCAGACGCCGCCGTGCACGTGAATGACGGCCGGCCGCGGCGGGCCGTCGAGCGACCCGCGAGCGCGGACGACATCGAGCTTCAGACGAATCCCGTCGACGGTGGCAAAGACGCGGTTACGCTCCTTGTAGACATCGGGCCGCCAGCCGAGCACCATCGGAAACGCCAACTGCCACCAAGGCAAACGGGGCGCCCCGTCGACGTCGAGGTCGTCGGGTGTGCCGTCGACATCGATCCGCGTCCGCAGCGAGCTGGCGCCATACGGCAACGCGACCGCTACGGCCACGCCCCAAAGGCAGAGCCCGATCCAGCCCGCGGTGCCCCTCAGCGCGTCGACGAAGACGACCTCCGCGAGCACGAGCAGCGCGCCGATCACGAAGAGGTGGAGCGCCAGCTCGACGACCAGCATCGCCGCGAACCAGCTCACGATGATCGTGCGCAGGCCCGGCCCCTGGCGGGGCCACCGGGCGTTGACCACGGCAGCCACGCTGAAGAGGCCGACCGCGAGAAGGAGAGCGCTCCCGGTGTTCATGAGTACCAGCCTAAGCCGTGGGGGCCCTGGCCGCTAGGCCGGGTGGACGCCGCCGCGGCGCGACACCGTGCGCAGCGCCGACTCAAGGCCCGCCGCCAGGACGCTGCGCGGCACGCGCACCGTCGCCGGCTGGCCGTTCATCCGGCCGATCCGCACGCAGACCAGACCGATCATCCAGACGATCAGCAGATTGAGCCCGAGGACCGTGAGCGCCGCCGGGCGCCACGCCCAATCGGGCGCGTCTTCCTTGCGCTCGACCTGCATCAGCTCGGCGTCGGGCCCAAACGGCCGCGTCGTGGCGGCGAAGAGCGGGAAGCCCGCAAAGTTGATCGCCGGGTCAGCCGGGTAGTGGATCGGCACCGACAGCATCGTGCGGCCAGCCTGGAGGCGGACCTGCGTCTTCCACGGCGCATCGAGCGGCACCGGCTGCGTGGTCTTCCACGAGCCGTCGGGCTGCTCGACGAGCGCGTTGAGGTAGCGACCGTCGCCCTGCCAGCCCAGCGCGCTGACCCAGTTCGCGTCGTCGGTGACCGACGGATCCGAGAAGCGCACCGTGAGGTCGCCGACCAGCTGCGTCTCGCCAGCCGGGTGATTAGGGACCGGACCCTGGCGCGCGTTGCTCAGCGTCATGGCGGCGGTCAGGTTCTCGGGATTGCGGACGGTTTCGGCGTTGATCCCGAGACCGATCGTCACGGCAATGGCGCCGACGGCGACCACCAGCGGACCGCGGCCGGGCGCCTGCTCACCACGCAGCGCCTGCGCCATCAGCGAGCCGACGAGACCGCCGGCAATGCCAGCGACGATCGCGACGGGCAGGCCTTCCGACAGCAGCGCGGGCGTCCACGGAATCGGCATCACGACCTGCGACCACGCGTACTCGGCCGCAAAGCCGAGCGTGCCGACGGCCAGGCCGGCCCCGGCGCCGAAGAGCGTCGGGCGAACCGGATCGCGACGGAACGCGATCGCCTCGATGATCAGCGCCTCGGCCAGGAACAGCGGCGCCGCCGGCATCGTGACCTGCAGCGGGCCGCCGATCATCAGGCTCATGAACAGCTGCACCGGCGCCCACACGGCAACCGCGTAGAGCGCGCCGCCGCGGCCGGCAAGGACGCGAGCCAGGACGAGCGCCTGCGCGGCGCCGAACGAGAGCAGCAGCGGCTGCCAAACCATCCGGAACTGCGGCACACCCCAGTTGAACTCGTGGGTCGTCGCCGCCCACAGGTAGAGGAAGACGCCAGCGAGCAGCGCGGGCAGCGGGCGAGCGATCAACGTCTTCGCGCGGAACGCGTTGAGACCGGCGGCCAGCGCACCCTCAATGAGCAGCAGGACGCCGCCGATGCCGACGCCGGCCGTGCCGCCGATGATCATCGTGTGCGTCGGACCCCAAAGGGTCACGTCTTGGCCGAACACGCGGTGCCAGAGGTCGTCGAGCGGGAAGGCCGCCATGCCGAAGGTCGCGCCGAACACGAGCAGCGCGCTGCCGACCGGCACGGCCCCGAGGTTCTTCATCTGGAAGGCGACCGAGCTCGACTTGGCGGGGTCGCGCGGCGCCATGCCGATCGCGAGGATGCCCATGATGAAGCCGCCGAACAGGCCGAACAGCAGCGGGTAGTGGGCCAGGGTGCCGAGCGGGCCGTCGTCGCGGCCGACGTCGAGGTGCAGGCCGATGTCCCACGTGGCGCCGAGAATGATCACGAGCGCGCAGAGCACGGCGCCGGCACCCGGCAGCGCGGCCCAACCGGGTAGGCCGATCAGCGACTCGACGCGGTCTTCAACGCGGCGCAGCCGCGGCGCGCCGCCCGTGCGGTAGGCGAGCACGGTCAGGATCGTCCACAGCGCGAGGCCGGTCGTGAC
>JAEZDB010000077.1 GCA_023429855.1 Actinomycetes bacterium | reverse complement strand
GTGACGACCCGCTGCGCGCGGTCATAGGGGTCGTCGGGTGGCGGCGTCGGACGCCCGTACCCCGGCGACTCCGGTCCGACGCGCGTCGGGCCAAACGCCCCCCGAGGCGGCACCGTCGTCGTCCCGGTCCTGGGTTGCGTGTACCCGCGCGGTGGTCCGCCGCCGTACGCCGGCCCGACCCTGCCCGGACCATATGGCGCGCCCCGTGGCACCGCGTGACGGACCGGCGGCCCCGTGCGCTGGGTGACGAACGCCGAGAGGTTGTCCAGCGTGCGGGCATCGACGGCCCAGGCGCCCATGCGACCGCGGCGGCCGAAGTGCTCGGATGGCACGACCGTCCAGGCGCGGAGCGGGTCGAGGGTGCCGGCGGGGTACACGCCCCTACCGCGGCTGATGTCGTCCCACCGCGAGATCGGTCGGTCGCGATGGCCGAGCGGCGTCCAGCCGATGTACCCGGGACCGATGCTCCAGTGGACGTGCGCCGGCGCCCACTGCCGGTCGGGCATCCAGAACCAGCGTCCGCGCGGGTTCACACCCCAGCGCCCGTAGTGGTGAGTGGGCCAGGCCCAGGGATCGCGCCCGACCCACAGCCAGTTGGCTTGCGCGCCATAGGGAGCCCAGTAGCCGACCGAATAGGGGCGCCAGTCCACGCCAACCGACGGGTACCACACCGACCCGTACTCGGCATCGGCTTCCCAGGCGCCATGACGATTGAACACGTCCGAATACGCCTCGAACCGCGGGTCGGCGAACGTGTCGAGCGGGGCGCCGCCCTGCGGCGCGGCCACAGATGCCGTGGCCCACTGGACGAAGCTGTCATACCCGGCCACGTTGAAGTGACGCGGCGCCTCCGGTGCAAGGCCGTCCCGCAGACTGATCTGCTGACCTGGAACGACATCGGTCGAACCCATGCCGGTCTGTACGTCCGCCCGCCCGCGCACGACGGCCACCGTCGTGGTGTCGCCGACAAGGGTGAACCGGTATTCGCCGGCCGCGGCGAGCAGCACGGAGGCGGCGGGGGTGTCCACCCGCAACGCACCCGCGGCCGCGACAGGCCGCGTCACGAGCGCGCGCCCTTCCGTCAGCGTCAGGAACGACTCGGACAGGGCGTCCATCCGACTCCCGCGATCGAGGGCAACGCGCGAGCCATCGCTCCACAACAACTGGACGTACGCGCTGCGGCTCTCCAGCCGATCGCCGAACAGCACCGGGTCCCCGGCGCTCAGCGCCTCGGCAGCGCCGTCACGGATGGCCTGTGCGCCGTCGCCGTCGAGCTGGAGCACATGCGGCGGTGGCTCGGATGGCGCCGCCGGTGGCTCACTCTGCGCGGCGACGGCGGTCGGAACCAGGAGAGCCAGCGCGATCGCCAGCGGATGCACCACCTGCCCAGCACTCATGCCATTCCTTTCACGGGAGCCCGTCTCATTCTGACTCGCCACTCTGACCAACGGACGGGCCACCTCGACTGAACAGCCAAGTTCGCCGCCGCTGGGCTCCGGACTCCCGTCCGGCTGAGTGCCGCGTCAACGAGCACCGCCGTAGCTTGCTTGGCAACAGATCGTACAGCGCTCTTGACAATATGTCGCTCACTTTTTATGATGCTCCTATTATGAAGGGGCTACCGACGGGACGATCCCGAGGAAAGCCCGTTGCTTGCGCAGAAGGGCTGACGTCATGAGCAAAGTCATTGGAATCGACCTCGGGACGACGAACTCCGTCGTTGCGGTCATGGAGGGTGGCGAGCCCACCGTCATCACGAATCCGGAAGGCAGCCGGCTGACCCCGTCGGTGGTCGCCTTCACGAAATCGGGCGAGCGTCTCGTTGGCCAGGTCGCCAAACGACAGGCCGCGACAAACGCCGAGAACACGGTCTACTCGATCAAGCGCTTCATGGGACGTCGGTTCGACGAGGTCTCCGACGAGATGCGGCACGTGCCGTATCACGTCGTGCCCGAGGGCAATGACGTCCGCATCGAGGCCGGCGGGCAGAAGCTCGCGCCGCCGCAGATCTCGGCGATGGTGCCGCAGAAGCTGAAGCAGGCGGCCGAGGAGTACCTCGGGCAGTCGGTGTCACAGGCGGTGATCACGGTGCCCGCGTACTTCAACGACGCCCAGCGCCAGGCGACCATCGAGGCCGGTCGCATCGCAGGCCTCGAGGTGAAGCGCATCGTCAACGAGCCGACGGCCGCGGCGCTCGCCTATGGGCTCGACAAGAAGGGCGACCAGACCATCGCCGTCTTCGACTTCGGCGGCGGCACGTTCGACATCTCGATTCTCGAAGTGGGCGAGGGTGTCGTCGAGGTCAAGTCCACCAACGGCGACACGCACCTCGGCGGCGACAACCTCGACCAGCGGATCATCGAGTGGATCATCGCCGAGTTCAAGAAGCAGGAAGGCATCGACCTCTCGAAGGATCGCATGGCGTTGCAGCGCCTGCGTGAGGCCGCCGAGAAGGCGAAGATCGAGCTCTCGAGCACGATGCAGACCGACATCAGCCTGCCGTTCATCACCGCTGATGCGTCGGGCGCCAAGCACCTCTCGCTGCAGCTGACGCGCGCGAAGTTCGAGTCGCTCGTCGAGGATCTCCTGCAGCGTGCCCTTGGACCGGCGCGCCAGGCCTTGAAGGATGCGGGCCTGCAGTCGGCCGACATCAACGAGGTGGTGCTCGTCGGTGGTTCGACGCGCGTGCCGCGCGTGCAGGAGCTCGTCAAGGAACTGTTCGGCAAGGAGCCGAACAAGAGCGTCAACCCGGACGAGGTGGTCGCGATCGGTGCGGCGGTCCAGGCCGGCGTGCTCACCGGCGAGGTCAAGGATCTGCTGCTGCTCGACGTGACACCGCTGTCGCTCGGCATCGAGACGCTCGGCGGCATCATGACGCGCCTGATCGAGCGCAACACGACGATCCCGACGCGCAAGAGCGAGGTGTTCTCGACCGCGTCCGACAGCCAGCCGAGCGTGGAAGTGCACGTGCTCCAGGGTGAGCGGCAGATGGCGCGCGACAACAAGAGCCTGGGCAAGTTCCACCTCGACGGCATTCCGCCCGCGCCCCGCGGCGTGCCCCAGATCGAGGTCACGTTCGACATCGACGCCAACGGCGTGGTCAACGTGTCGGCCAAGGACCGAGCGACCGCCAAGGAACAGAAGATCACCATCACCGGGTCGAGCGGTCTCAACAAGGACGAAGTCGACCGGATGATGAAGGACGCCGAGCTGCACGCCGAAGAGGATCGGAAGCGGCGCGAGCAGATCGAGACGCGTAACCGGGCCGAGCAGGCGGCCTACCAGGCCGAGCGCATGCTGACCGACGCCGGCGACAAGCTGACCGACGCCGAGAAGCAGCCCGTGACCGAGGCGATTGCCGACGTGCGCAAGGCACTCGAGGGCGACGATGCCGAAGCGATTTCGGCAGCGCTCGAGCAGTTGCAGCGCGTGCAGAGCACGGCCGCCGAGGCGCTGTACAAGCAGGCGCAGTCCACGGACGGGCCGCAGGCCGGGGCGCCGGGCGGTGGCCAGGGTGCGCCCGCGGACGGCGAGGTGATCGACGCCGAAGTCGTCGACGAGAAGTAATGGCGTCGACGCCGACGTGAGGGTGCGGTGACATGTCGCTCTACGAGCAGCTCGGTCTCGATCGGAATGCCACCGAGGCGCAGGTGCGGCGGGCGTACCGCCGCCTGGCGCGCCGCTGGCATCCCGATCTGAATCCGGGCAACGCGGAGGCGGCTCGCCGCTACGCGGCCATCACCGAGGCGTTCACGACCCTCGTGGACCCGGTGCGGCGACGCACCAATGACGCCCCCGG
>JAEZDB010000252.1 GCA_023429855.1 Actinomycetes bacterium | reverse complement strand
CGCCGCACGAGACGGGAGACCTAGGGACACCCGTCGAGTGTCACAGAGGCCTCGCCTTGTTTCCAGTGCTTCGCCCGTGGACTGAAGAGGGTTCAGTCGTCGGCGCCGGGCTTGCGGCGCCCAGCCTTGCGGTCGCTGTTTTGGCGCTTGGCGGAGAGCCGCCGCTCCTTGCCGCCGCGGGTCGGCTTCGTCGGTCGCCGCGTCTGCTGCACCACGAGCGCGCCAGCCACGCGCTCGACGAGCCGCTCGAGCGCAAGATCGCGGTTGCGCCGCTGGCTGCGCGAGTCCTGCGCGATCGCCGTCACGACGGGGCCGAGCCGCTCGAGGATCCGCGTGCGCTGCCAGTCGGTCACGGTCTCGCTCGCGCGCACGTCCCACACGACCTCGATCCGCGAAGCGGTCACGTTGGCGTGCTGGCCGCCTGGGCCGCTCGACCGCGAGGCGCGGATCAGCAGTTCTGTGAACGGGATCGACAGGCGCGGGTTGATGCGGAGCTCCTCGGCCACGCGTGGATCATGGCGAAGTCGCGGCAGGGCTCACCGCGTCGCGCGGTGAACGTGCGACGCGCGTCGCACCTTGGCGCGCTCGACGGCGTAGCCTGGCGCCATGGGCCTGACTGGCATCACGCGCTCCGAGGCGATCGAGTTCTCGCGCAAATGGCGGTGGTACGAGAAGAACGGCCTGCCGTGGAACCGCGCCGCGATCTACCGCGAGCTGGCCCGCCGGCGCAGCTTCGCCCGCTGGCCGCTGCACGGACCGGTCCTCGACATGCTCCGCGAGGGCCGGCTGGAGCTTGGCGAACAGGTCTTCCTCGAGCCGAACGTGTGGATCACCGGCGGGCCGGAGGCGCGCGTCAAGATCGGCGGCGGCACGTTCTTGAACCAGGGCGTGATGGTCTCGGCGATGGACCTCATCGAGATCGGCCAGCACTGCATGTTCGCCAACGGCTCGCTCATCACTGACGCCAACCACCGCTTCGACGACCTCACGCAGCCGATCCCCTGGCAGGGCTTCACGACGAAAGGGCCCGTCAAGATCGGCGACAACGTGTGGGGTGGCGCGAACGTCGTGGTCACGAGCGGGGTGACGATCGGCGAGCGCACGATCATCGGGGCCAACAGCGTGGTGACGACCGACCTGCCGGCCTACGCGATCGCGGCCGGGGCGCCGGCGAAGGTGATCCGCCGGTACGGGCCGGGACTTGACGAGGCCGCGTCCGGCCCAGACCTTTCGGACTCTGGACATCTGTCCAGCCTTTGATTAGGCTCGCCGGAATGGACGCGCTCGACACCCCGCAGGCGTACAAGGCCGAGGAGGCTGAGCTCGCGCTGCTGCGCGAGCTGATCGAGGAGCACGCCGCGATCGACCGCCCCGCCGGCGGCACCGGCGAGTTCCGCTCGGCGCAGCTGCTGCGCGACCGCCTGGTCGAGGCCGGCACGAACGCTCGCATCGAGCCGGCCACGTTCTACAAGGGCTGGCCGAGTGCGCTTGCACTCGCGCTGTCGGTCCCGATCCTCGCCGGGTTCCTTGCGCCGCGCCGAGGCCGCAAGACGCTGGCCCTCGCCAGCATCGCTGCCGGCGCCATGGTCGCTGACGACATCGACAACCGCACGCGCATCCTGCGCCGCCTGCTGCGCCGCCAGCGCCCGACGACCAACGTCGTCGCCGAGCTCGGTCCGAGCGACGCGCCGGTCACGCTGATCGTGCTCGCGCACCACGACGCCGGCCGCACCGGCGTGATGTTCGACCAGTCGCTGCAGAAGGCGATCTGGCAGCGCTGGCCGCACCGCGTCGAAAGCGTCGACACGTCGCTGCCGTACTGGTGGCCCGCGTTCCTGGCACCGGTCGCGGTCGGCCTCGGGCTGCTGACGGGGAGCCGCAGGCTGCAGCTCGGCGGGGCGGCGTTCTCGTCGGTCGCCTTCGGTCTGCTGGCCGACATCGCCCGCAGCCCCAACGTGCCGGGGGCCAACGACAACCTCTCGGGTGTCGCGGTGCTGGTCGCGCTGGCCGAGCGCCTGCGCGACCGTCCGGTCGACGGCGCCCGCGTCGTGCTCGTCTCCGCCGGTGCCGAAGAGGAGCTGCAGGGTGGCGTCTACGACTACCTGCGCGACCACGGCGCCGAGCTCGACCCGACGTCGACCTACTGCCTCGCGGTCGACACGGTCGGCTCACCGCAGCTTGTGATGCTCGAAGGCGAGGGCACCGTCGCGATGGAGGACTACACCGACCCGTCGTTCCGCGACCTCGTGGCCGACGTCGCCGTTGAGCACGGCGTGTCGCTCGACCGCGGCATGCGGTCGCGCTTCTCAACCGACGGCGTCGTCACGAGCCGCGCGAAGATCCCGACCGTCTCGCTCGTGTCGCTCGAGCCGTGGAAGGCGCCGTCGAACTACCACCTAATGACCGACGTGCCCGAGAACCTCACCTACGAGACGATCGCGGCGACGACCGAGCTGTGCGAGCGCGTGGCGCGCTGCCTCGCGTCGCGCGCCTAGCCCCTGGCCTTGAGGACCGGGCGCCGAGCGGCGCGCCTGGCGTCGGCCGCGGGTTACTCGGCGTCGGCTGCGTACGACTGGAACAGCCGGTAGTACGCGTCGGCGAGCGGGGCCGGGTCGAGGTTGTGGCCGAGCGCGATGCGGCGCAGGCCGTAGCCGTCGGCGAGGCTGACGAAGATCGGGGCGATCGCGGCCGGGTTCGGGGCGCCCACGGCTTCAAGGGCGGTGACGGCGACACCCTCGAACGCTTCGAGGATTGCGGCGACGGCGCGGCGGTCCTCGGAGTCGCGGCGGCTGGTGTCGAGGTAGGCCTCGTATTGCGCGA
This sequence comes from Actinomycetes bacterium, assembly GCA_023429855.1. Lineage (GTDB taxonomy): Bacteria > Actinomycetota > Thermoleophilia > Solirubrobacterales > Solirubrobacteraceae > JAGIBJ01. Next base: position 16,678 of record JAEZDB010000252.1, on the reverse strand, counting down.
TTTCGTGCTGGATTGGCGCTGCGCAGAGGATCTCGGCGAAGAGCTGCGCGATCTCGCGCGGCTCGCTGTGGCGCTCGGCCAGGACCCGGCTGAGTTCGTTGAGCTGCGCCACGCGCTCCTGCGTGAAGTGCCGCAGCGCCTCGAGGATCAGCTCGTCGATCGAGGAGAAGAAGTACGTCGTGGTCGACGGCGGGACGCCCGCCCGCTCAGCGATCGCGCGATGGGTCGCGCCGCCGACGCCGCGCTCGGCGACGATCTCGACGGCTGCGCGCAGCAGGGCGTCGCGGCGAGCGAGGCCGCGGGCGCGGTGGGTGGTAGGACGGGTAGCCACGCCACGATCCTACGGGGCGCTGTGACGGAGGGGCCGGTGACCCTGGACAAGCCTCCAGTGTGGCTGGCGCGTGCGCGTTCGCTGGCGCGACAGCCGCAAGCGGAGGCTCTCGATGGCGGGTCGGTGACCTAGAGGCCGTACGTCATGCCGATGATGTCGCGCTGGATCTCGTTGGTCCCGCCGTAGATCGTCGAGACGACGGCCTGACGCAGGTAGGCCTCCATGTCGTACTCGGTGGCGTAGCCGTAGCCGCCCATCATCTGCATGCCTTCGAGCGCGACGCGCTTGACGACCTCGGTCACCTTCAGCTTCGCCATCGACGCCTCGCGGGGGAGGAGGCGGTTCGGGTCTTCGTCGATCGTGCGGGCGACCTCGTAGACGAGCAGCTCGCAGCAGCGCAGCTCGGTCGCCAGGTCGGCGACCTTGTGCTTCATCGCCTGGAACGAGCCGATCTTCTTGCCGAACTGCTCGCGCTCGCGCACGTAGGCCAGGGCGTCGTCGAAGGCGCGGCGTGCGAGGCCCTGCATCACCGCGGCGATGATCAGGCGCTCGACGTTCAGTCCGGCCACGAGCTGCCCCCAGCCGGCGCCGACTTCGCCGAGCACCTGCGATTTGGGCAGGCGCACGTCGGTGAAGAACACGTCGCACTGCTCGTCGCCGCCCATCGTCGAGATGTTGCGGATCTCGAGGCCGGGCGTCGTGGTCGGGACGAGGGCCATCGTGAGGCCGTCGTGCTTGCGGTCGCCGGTGAACGAGCGGCCGATCACGAGGATGTCGGTCGCGTGGCCGGCGCACGTGATCCACGTCTTGTGGCCGTTGAGGACGATCTCGTCGCCGTCGACCTCGACCTTCGTGCGCATCGACGCGACGTCGGACCCCGAGCCCGGCTCCGACATCGCGATCGCCATCACGTCGCCCGCGGCGATGCGGTTCAGCACGTCCTGCTTCTGGTCCTCGGTGCCGAATCGCTCGTAGGCACCGGCGACGATCATCGTGACCGCCACGCCCTCGATCGGCGCGCGCCCGTAGGTCGTCTCTTCGAGCAGCGTGCAGAGGTCGACGACGCCGCCGCCCGAACCGCCGTACTCCTCCGGCAGCGACGCACCGACGTAGCCCAGCTCGGCCATCTGGCGGTAGAGCGCGTCGTTGTGCAGCGTGGTGCGGCCGTTGGTGAGCGCCTCGCGCTGTTCGCGGGTGCCGGACTCGCCTTGGCAGAAGTCCGCGACGGCGTCGGCCAGGGCCTGCTGATCCTCGGTGAGGTGGCGGGCGGTGGTCACGCCGGCGAGGTCGCGGGCGATCGGAGTGGTGCTCATGGTCAACAAGATACCGAACAACTGCTCGGTATCAAACCTCACAACTGTTCGGTGGCCGTCTGCGGGGCTCCCAGCCTCTGCGGCGCTGGGGAGGCGGTCGGCTAGCGACCCTTGTTTTCGTACGCGGCCCGACCGGCCTCTGCGGCACTGGGGAGGCGGTCGGCTAGCGACCCTTGTTTTCGTACGCGGCCCGACCGGCCTCGGTGGCGCCGCAGTGGCGTTTGGCTCAGCGTGGTCGCCAGGCGGTCGACGGGTCGTCGAGGGCCGACTGGTGCTCGCCAGTGCGGGGCGCCGTGCCGCCAGGCGCGAGCGGCGACCGGGAGAACCGCAAACCTGGGGCGGGGACGCGGACGGGTTCACCGGCGGGACCGGCCGCATCGATCGTCGGCGGGATCGCCGCGTTCTCAGGCGACGAGGCGTCTGTCGCGCTGGACTGGGCCGCGGCCGTGCCAGCATGGGCCTCGGCGGCAGCCGCATAGGACTCGGCCGGGCTGAGGACCGGCTCCAGGCAGCAGTCGTGCTGGTCGGCGAACGCACGCCACTCCGCTCGGGTGCGCTCGGCGAAGAGCTCCTCGATCTCGGTCGCCGGGTCGCTCCCCGGGCTCGCGTACTGGTGCTCCATGAGGTCGGGACGCTCCATGCCGTTGCACCAGTTCCGCCAGAACTTCGGCTCGAGCGCGCCGAGGGCGACGTCGCCGTCGGCGCAGGCGTAGGTGCGGTAGCAGGCGATGAGCGCGCCGCCGAGAGGGGCTTTGCCGCGGGGTGCCTCGGGGAGGCCGGCGAGCGCCCCGGGCCCGTCGATCGCGAGCAGGGCGCGGGCGCCGTCGGTCATCGACACGTCAACGTGCTGGCCGAGGCCTGAGCCGGGCTGGGCCGGCGAGCCGTCGCGCTCGCGCAGCGCCGCAAGGATCCCGATCACCCCGGGCAGTGCGCCGCCGGCGAGGTCGGCGACCTGCACGCCCATCGGCAGCGGCGGCCGGTCGGGATCGCCCGAGATCCCGAGCACGCCGGCGCGCGCGAGGTAGCCGATGTCGTGGCCGGCGCGCTCGGCGTCGGGCCCGGTCTGGCCGTAGCCGGTGATCGAGCACAGGATCGCGGCGGGGTTGCGCGCGTGGATCGCCTCCCAGCCCACGCCGTTGCGGTCCAGCACGCCAGGCCGGAAGCTCTCGAGGACCACGTCGGCGCCCTCGACGAGCGAGAGGAACTGCTCGCGGCCTTCTGGGTCGGTGAGGTCGAGCGCGACGGAGCGCTTGCCGTGGTTGAGGCCGATGAACGTGAGCGAGCGTGCGTCGTCGGGGAGCGTCGTGTCGTCGGTCCCGGGCGTGGCGGCGTCGGCGCTGACGTCGCCTGCAGCATCAGCGAACGGCGGCGTCACGCGCACCATGTCGCCGCGGCGCGACTCCGGATGGTCGACGCGAAGCACGTCGGCGCCGAGGTCGGCGAGCATCCGCGAGCAGTACGGCGCGGGGAGGAGGCGGGAGCAGTCCAGGACGCGAAGTCCGGCGAGCGGAGGTGCTGGCATGCGGGGCAGCATGCCACGTTTCACGGTCAAAACCGAACGATGGTTCGGTTTTTCTTGAGCAGCTGTCATCTGGCGACAGCGCCGAGCCGACCGGGTGTGGCTTGCGGACCGTCCAGTCTCGCCGCGGTCCAACGTGGGGAACGGTTACCGTTTGCGGGAGTGACCGCTCCCGCACGCCGCACCCAGGATCAGCGTCGCGCGGAGACACGGCGGCGCCTGCTTGACGCGACCATCGAGTGCGTCGCCGAACTCGGCTACGCCGGCGCGACGACCCGTCGGATCGCCGAGCGCGCCGAAGTGTCGGTCGGCGCGGTCACGCACCACTTCCAGTACCGCGTCGACCTCGTCGCGGCGGCCGTCGAAGAGCTCGTTCGCCGCCGGCTCGTCGCGCTCCGCGCCGCCCTCGACGCGCTGCCCGACGACCGGCCTGAGCGCGTCCGCGCCGCCCTCGACCTGCTCTGGGGCGACTTCTCCGGCCCGCTCTTCACCGTGATGGTCAAGCTGTGGATCGCTGCTGGCGACGAAGAGGAGCTCTACGCGCGCATGGTCCCGCTCGAGCGTTTGCTGGCCCGCGCCGCCTCGAACCTGCAGCCCGAGCTCGGCCTCGCGCCGATCGAGACCGAGCAGCGGATGAGCCTCAACCCGCGCTTCGCGGTCGTGATGAGCGCCATCCGCGGCCTCGCGCTGTCGCGTGCCTTCGAGCCGCGCGCTGGCGCTGTGCGCGACCCCTGGCCGGCGCACCGTGCCGAGCTTGAGCGCTACCTGCTGAGCTAGCTCCGGCTACGTCTACTCCGCGGGCGGCGGCAGCGGCCCCTCGGTCAGCTCGGCTTTGAACTCGACGACGGCGCGCGGGCCCCACTTGGCGAGCAACGTCAGCAGCTCGACGTCCTGGAACATCGCGAAGCCGAGGTAGGTCGCGTACTGGCCGGCGGCGCCGGCGCGAGTCTCCTCGGGCGTCGCGCGGGGCTCGATCAGGGCGACGACCGCGTCGACGCGCTTGCGGTCGGTCGCGTTGATGACCTCTTGGACCGCCGGGTCGTAGACGCCCCAGGAGCGGATCGCGCGCTCCAGCGGGATGTCCATGTGCATGACGAGCGCGTTGAGGGCGTCGCGGCGCGCGTGCGCGTCGGGTTCGTCGTCGACGGTGGGCAGGCGAGCGAGCACGTGGTCGGTCGTCTTCGAGAGCCAGTACGCGAGCAGGGCATCGCGATAGCCGTCGGTGCCGCCCTTGAAGCGGTGGTAGAACGCGCCCTTGGTGCGGTCTGCGGCCCGACAGAGCTCCTCGATGGTGAGGGCCTGCGGGCCGCGGGTGCGCAGCAGTTCGAGGCCGAGCTCGAGCCAGTCGGATTCAGTGCGCGGGGCGATGGCTGGGCGAGGCGGCGTCGGTCATGGCGGGCAGTGTGGCGGCGGTGCGGATCCAGCGTTCGGCGACCGGTTCGACTCGGAGGTAGAGCGACCGGTAGAGGCCGGCGAAGCCCGTGCCGGAGATCGCGAAGAACGCGATCGACTGGGGAACCTCGTCGAATCCGAGCCCGGAGGCGATGGCGACCACGACGAACACGATGCCAAACGCAGCGGCGAGCAGGTTCCAGGTGAGGATCAGCGCCGGGGTGCGGCGACCGATTCCGTAGGCGTAGGACGCCCCCATCGCAAGCAGCGACAGCGAGACGAGGTGCCAGCAGGCGCGGGTGACCTCGCGTGCGACGACGGGCGCGTTGGACTGGAGCACGGGCTCGAGGATCTCGGGCGTGCCCATCCCGATGTGGATGCCGAGCGTGGCGAAGGAGAGCGTGGCGGCTGCCGCGAGCGCGCGGTTGCGCTTGCGCTTGATCTTGCGGATGGGGGCGAATGGCATGGTGGACATGCGGAGACCATACGGTATGGTATGGCCGGATGAGACGACGAATCCCGCAGCCGGGGGACAGCGGTCCCCGGCCGATCTCCCATGCCGGTCTGCTTAGAGTGCGGGGTGCCGAAGCGGAGGAAAGTCGGTGCGTGCGCCGGGTGGGTGCTACGCCGTCGTCGGCGTCGCGGCCCAGCCGGCCGCGAGTTCAGCGAGCGCTTCGGCGGGGTCGTAGCCCAGGCGAGGGGCCAGTGCCCTGACGAGTCGGCGCTGCGGCTCGGGGTTGGCCCCGGCGCCCATCACGCCGATCCGCCACGCCCTGCCGGCGAACGGGCCAAGGCCGCCCGAGATCTCGATGCCGTCCTCGGTGAGGAGCGGGCCGCGGACGGCGACGTCGTCAACGCCGTCTGGCACGTGCACGGCAAGCAGCGGATTCAAGTGCTCGCCCGCTGGGGCGATGCGCTCGAGTCCGAGCGCGCGCAGCGCTCGGGTGAGCGCGTCGTGTGCCGTCGCGTGCCGCGCCCAGCGCGCCTCGAGCCCCTCTTCGAGGACCTCGCCGAGGCCCTCGTGGAGCCCGTAGATCAGGTTGATCGGGGCGGTGTGGTGGTACGCGCGAGCGCCGTTGCCTGGCGTCTTCCAGTAGCCGAGCACCAGCGACAGGTCGAAGTACCACGACGGGCACTCCACCAACTCGGCCTTGGCGACGGCGCGCGGCCCGAGCGTCAGCGGCGCCAGTCCTGGGGGTACGTTGAGGCACTTCTGCGTCCCGGAGAACGCGGCATCGATGCCCCAGGCGTCGATCTCGAGCTGTTGTCCGCCGAGTGAGGTCACGCCGTCGACGAGGAGCAGCGCGTCGCGCTCCAGGCAGGCGTCTGCGAGGCCGTCGAGGGGCTGCGTCACGCCGGTCGACGTCTCCGCGTGGACGACGACCATCGCCGCAAACGGCCCTTCGTCGGCGGCGCCAAGCAGGACCTCGGTCGGGATCGCGCGGCCCCACTCGGCTTCGACGCGCACCACGTCGGCGCCGTGACGGGCAAGTTCGTCGGCCATCCGCTCGCCGAACAGGCCGTGGATCCCGCAGAGCACCCGGTCGCCCGGCTCGATCAGGTTGGCGACCATCGCCTCCATCCCGGCGCTCCCGGTGCCCGACACCGGGAAGGCGACCTGGTTCTCGGTGCGGAAGACGCTCCGCAACCGCGCGCTGACGTCGTCGAGCAGCTCGCCGAACGCCGGATCCAGGTGGCCGAGCGTCGGCTGGCTCATCGCGCGGAGCACGCGTTCGGTCGTCGGCGACGGGCCGGAGCCCAGGAGCAGGCGGTCGGGGAGCGAGAACGTGCTGGGCATGGGCCTCGCAGCCTACGAGTCGGGCGCTAGGCGCGCAGGCCGTCGAGCAGTGCTGAGAGGACCGCGCGCATCTCCTCGCGCGCGGTGTCGCGGTCTTCGGCGGCGGCGACGTAGAGCGCGGCCTCGTCGAGCGCGCCGAGGAGCACGTGGGCCATCGGTCGCGCGGGCGTTCGGCGGATCACGCCGTCGTCCATGCCAGCGGTCAGCACCGCTTCGATCATCCCGAGGCCGTGCTCGAGGCCGATCGCGCGGCGGCGCTCCCACCCGAGCACCGAGACGCCGTCGATCAGCGAGACGCGGGAGATCTCGGGCCGCTCGACGGCGTCGAGGAACGCCTCACCGCCGGCGCGCAGCGCGTCGAGCTGGTTCGTCGCGCCAGCCAGGGCGCCGTTGACGATCTGCTGCGACACCTCGGCGTCGATCTCGCTGATCAGGGCGGCGAGCAGCTCGGCCTTGTCGGGGAACTGGTGGTAGAGCGCGCCGCGGGTGACGCCGGCCGCGCGCACGATCTCCTCGGTGCCCACGGCGGCGTAGCCGCGCTCGGCCCAGAGGGCCCGGGCAGCGTCGAGCAGCGGCCAAGCGCCTGATCGCGGCCGAGCAGCGCCTCGCCAGCTACGACCGCCCAGTGTTGATGCCCTGGGCGCCCGAGCAGGACTGGTTCCCGGCGCGTCTGCCGCGGCAGCTCGCCGAGATCCTGCCCGACGCCCACATCGTGCACGTGGCGAACTCGGGCGGGTTCATCATGCTCGAGCAGCCGGGAGCGCTCGCCGCCGCCATCCGAGAGTTCGTCTCAGCCCGGTCCGAAACGCAGAGCAGCCGCGCCCCGGAACCCCGGAACGCGGCCGCGTAAGGCATGTGCGCGGCGGTGCGCTAGAGCCGCGCAGGCAGCTCGTCGATCGCGCTCTGCAGCGCGGCGACCTCGGCGGCATCCATCGCGTACTCGTGCTCGGGGCCCGGGTACGCCTTGGTACGCACGTCGTGGGCGTAAGCGGCGACGCCCTGGTCCATCGCGTCCTGCAGGTCGGCGTAGCGCTGCACGAACTTGCCGCCGCGTCCCTCGCGGATGCCGAGCAGGTCGTGGAACACCAGCACCTGGCCGGCGGTCGACGGGCCGGCGCCGATGCCGATCGTCGGCACGTTCAGGCGCGACACGACGGCCTCGGCCACCACCGACGGGATCGCCTCGAGGACGACCGAGAAGCAGCCGGCGTCCTCGAGCGCCTCAGCGCCGTGGATCAGCGACATCGCGGCGGAGGCGTCCTTGGCCTGTGCGCGGTAGCCGCCGAGCATCACCGCGGTCTGCGGGGTGAGGCCGACGTGGCCCATGACCGGGATGCCGGCCTGCGTGATCGCACGGGCGCGCTGGATCGCCATCGGGCCGCAGCCCTCGAGCTTGACGGCGTCGGCGCCGGCTTCCTTCACGAAGCGCATCGCCGTCTTGATCGCCTGCTCGTCCGACACCTCGTACGACCCGAACGGCAGATCGGCGACCAGGAACGGGCTGGTGAGCCCGCGGCGCACGGCCTTGGCGAGCATGATCAGTTCCTCGATCGACACCGGCACCGTCGAGTCGTACCCGAGCACGGTCATCGCGCCCGAGTCGCCGACGAGGACGAGGTCGACGCCAGCTGCCTCAGCGGCGCGCGCGCTCGGGTAGTCGTAGGCCGTGACCATGACGAGCTTGTCGCCGCGGCGGTAGTGCTCGACGATCCGCGGCAGCGTCATCGGCAACGTCGACGCGTCGCTCGGGATCGTGATCGTGCTTTGCTTGGTCGGGTAGGTCGACATGCTCGATGTCTCCTTGTTCCGTGGAGGTGGCGCTGGCCCTAGCGGACGGCGGAGCCGCTCAGCAGGGTTGCGACGGCGTCGTCGACGTCGAGGATCCGGTTGGTCTGGGCCTCGACGTGGACGACCTTCGGCTCGTAGGTCTCGAGCTCGGCCTTGTCGTACGTCGCGTACGAGATGACGATGATCGTGTCGCCGTGGTGCACGAGGCGGGCGGCGGCGCCGTTGACCTGCACCACGCCCGTGCCGCGCTCGCCGGCGATCGTGTAGGTCTCAAAGCGCTGGCCGTTGTCGACGTCGACCACGGCGACCTGCTCGTGCTCGAGGATGTCGGCGGCCTCGAGGAGGTCGGGGTCGATCGTGATCGACCCGACGTAGTGCAGATCGCTGCCGGTCACGGTGGCCCGGTGGATCTTCGACTTCAGCATCGTGCGGTGCATGGCTGGGGCTTCTCCTGGGGGTGTGCTGGAGAGAGGAGGGCTAGACGGCCGCGGGTGCGGTCGGTGAGGACGCCGGCGCGAGGCGGACGTTGTCGATCAGGCGGACGGGGCCGACATGCGCGGCCACGGCCAGGACGCACTCGCGATCGAGTACCTCCACGGGAAGGAAGGTCGCGGCGTCGACGAGCGTCGCGTAGTCGGTCGGCAGCGCGGCGGCGTCGAGCTCGACCTGCACGGCGGCCTCGATCGCGCGGGCCGAATGCTCGCCGCCGTCGGCGAGGCGCTGCGCGGCGAACAGACCGCGGCTGAGCGCGAGCGAGCGCTGGCGGTCGCCCTTGGCGAGGCGCACGTTGCGGCTCGACATTGCCAGGCCGTCGGCCTCGCGCACGGTGTCGACGCCCTGGATGCGCGTCGCGATCGCCAGGTCGCGGGTGAGCTGCTCGATGATCGCGAGCTGCTGCGCGTCCTTGCGGCCGAAGTAGGCGACGTCGGCGCGGACGAGGCCCAGCAGGCGGGCCACGACGGTGGCCATGCCGTCGAAGTGGCCGGGGCGGTGCGCGCCCTCGAGCTGCTCGGCGATCGCACCGGCGCTGATCGTCGTTGCGAAGCCCGTGGGGTAGATCTCGTCGCACGACGGGGCGAACGCGATCGTGGCGCCCGCTGCGGCTGCGCGCTCGAAGTCGGCCGCCTCGGTACGCGGGTAGTTCTCCAGGTCCGAGGCGTCGTTGAACTGCGACGGGTTCACGAAGATCGAGATCACGACCGCGCCGTGGGCCTTGGCGGCCTCGCGGACGAGCGTCGCGTGCCCCTCGTGCAGCGCGCCCATCGTCGGGACGAACCCGACCGAGAGGCCCGCGGCGTGGGCAGCGTCTACGGCCGCTCGGAGCTCATCGACCGTCCGAGCGACGGTGAGCGGGGCGGCAACGGTCTTCAACATCAGGCGGACTCCGCGGTGATGGGGCTGGGGGTGGTGGAGGCGGCGCCGGCCAGGGCAGGCGCGGCGTCGCGGGAGGTGCCGGCGATGCGACCACACGCATCGGAGACGGCATCGAAGAGGGGGAGGAGGTGCGGCGTGCGCGCGGCGATCGCGGCACGCTGCGCGTCGACTGTGGCCCAGTCGCCACGGGCCGCTGGGCCGGTGAGGGCGGCGGGGCCATCAGCGCCGACTTGCGCGAGGCTGGCACGCGCCAGCGGCTGCAGAGCGCTGGCGGGGACTCCGGCGGTGGCGGCCAGCTCGGCCGCGGCGACCTGGAGCGCGACGAGCGCATTCGACGCCAGCGTGGCCGCCGCGTGGTAGGCGGTGCGGTCGTCCTCGGCGACGTCGAGCGGCACCATGCCGAGCTGCTCGGCCAGACGGCGCAGCAGCACGGCGTCGCCGTCTACCGTGGCGCGCACGGCGGCGCAGGCCCCCTCGAGCGAGGCCTCGCCCGTTGGGACGCTCATCAGCGGGTGCAGGACGCCGCGCCGCGCATGCCCCGCGCCGGCGACGAGGTCGACCGACGACGCTCCGCTGCAGTGCACGACGAGCGGGCCCGGCGCGATCAGCTCGGCGGCAGCGGCAATCGCTCGATCCGGGACGCAGAGAAGCACCACGTCGGCGCCTTCGGCGCTGGCGCCACGCCCGAGCGGGGCGCTGCCTGCGTCGAGTCCAGCTGCCACGAGGGCGCGGAAGAGGGCGGTTCCAAGTCGGCCAGCGCCGACTACCGCGATGCGCGGAGGAGGGGTGTGGTGCATTGCCGGTCCAGCTCCATACGGATGCCGGTCGCGATCGAGCGATGAGGGGGTGAAACGGGGTGTGGTGCGTGGGTCCGGCCTCAACCTGAGTGACGGCCCAAGCGGGAATGTACTCCTCCGCCCCGGCTGGATCTACCATCCGTCGAGTGAGCGAGGACACTCCCGTGGAGACTGGCGCTTTGGCGGTCTCCCCGGACGCGCCTGGGCACGACGACGCGACTGCCCGTAGAGAGCGTCTCAAGCAGGTCTTTTTGGAGGCGCGCGGTTGCACGAAGTGCGCACAGCTGGCGGCGGCTCGCCAGCACGTCGTCTTCGGTTCCGGGCATGCGAACGCCCGTCTCATGCTTGTTGGAGAGGTCCCGAGCGCTCGTGAAGACGAGCAGGGCGTGCCGTTTACCGGGGCTGCGGGCAAGCTGCTCGACGACCTGCTCAGCTCGATCGGCGTCGCGCGAGAAGACGTGTTCGTGACCCACGCGCTCAAGTGCCGGCCACCCGGCAACCGCGACGCCGACCCCTCGGAGGTCGCCAAGTGCCGGCCCTACCTCGAAGAACAGGTGCGCCTCGTGCGGCCCCGCGTGATCTGCACGCTCGGCAACTTCGCCACGCGGGCCGTGACCGGCGATGCGACGCCGGTCACGCAGCGCCACGGCCGCGCCGAGACCGTCGAGGTAGGGGAGGCGGCCGTCTACGTCGTCCCGCTCTACCACCCAGCCGCCGCGCTCTACACGCGCGCCCTGCTCGACACGCTGCGCGCCGACTTCGCCGGTCTTCCCGAGCTGCTCGCGCGGCCGGCGCTACCGCAACCGGAGCGCGTGGCAGAGTCGGAACCAGCGCCAGACGAGGAACCGCCTGCGCCGCAGCTCGGCCTCTTCTAGTCGCTGTCGAGCGCTGCGCCGGCCTCTTCGGCCCGCGCGATCTGCAGCGCGCGAATCCCGGCGCTGACGAAGAGGAGGGCGCGGTCGAGCAGCTCGATCGCGTCCTCGCGCGAGTGCGGGCTGCCGCACTCGCCGGCGCTGGCTTCGCGGGCCGCGTCTTCCTTGTGCGCGTTGAGCACGCTGAACAGGGCGAGCGTGGCGGCCGACGCCATGCGCGCCTCGAGGTCGTCGGGGTGGCCGCCGAGATCGGAGGCGATCGAGTGGGCGACGATCTGCTCGCCGCGGGCGATAAACCGCTTGGAGTAGGCCTGCAGGTGCTCGGACTCGTGGATGACGCGCCGACGACGCAGGAGCTCTTCGTCCTCGTCCCACTGGGGCGCCTCGGACGCGATCCAGTCGCGGAGGGCCTCGGCAGTGGTTTCGCCGTCGCGGCGCTCATCCAGGCGCGACGCGAGGCGGTCAAACGTGGCCGCCGTGTGATCGAAGACGAGATCTTCCTTCGCAGGGAAGTACGACGACACCGTGCGCGGGGAGACGTCGGCGGCGTCGGCGATCTCGGGGATCGTCGTCGCGGCAAACCCCTGCTTGAGGAACAAATCCAGCGCAACGCGGACGATCAGCTCGCGCGTCTGCTGCTTCTTGCGCTCGCGCAGACCCGCTTCGGGGACTTCGGTGTCCTGCGTCATACGTCTCATGGTACTCCAGATTGCAGCGGGTGCGAAACTGCGGTTAACGCATTTCTGCAAGGGATGCATTTTTGCAGCCAATGCGCTAACGTGGCGCCGGTCGCCGCGTCGGCGTCGTCTCGGACACCCACTCTTCAAGGTCCTCTTCGTATGTCAGCGTTCCTCGCGCGCCTCGCGCGCCTCTTCACTCGGCGATGGGGGCGCGGCCTCATCGGGACGGTCCTCGTCCTGGCAGCCCTGATCGGCGTCAGCGCCGCCGCCGGCCCGGCGGCCGACGACTTCTCGATCCCGGGGACGGACTCGCAGGAGGTGATCGACCTCCTCGAGGCGCATTCGCCGATGCAGGCGGGCGCAGACTCGCAGGTCGTGTTCCGTGCCAAGCAGGGCACGCTGAACGACCCCGCCAACAAGGCCGCCGTCGAGGCAGCCGTCGCCAAGATCGCCAAGCTCGACAAGGTCGCTGCGGCGCCGTCGCCGTTTGCAGCCGGGGCCCAGAGCCTGTCGCAGGACGGCACGATCGGCCTGACGACCGTGCAGTACACGATCAAGCCGGCCGACGTGAAGAAGCCCGACGGTGTCGCGCTGCTCGACGCAGCCGAGGCCGCGTCCACCCCGGGCGTCGCGGTCTACGTGCGCGGCGCGATGGCCGACATCGCGGCTGAGCAGGAGGTCCCGATCGGCGAGCTCGCCGGCATCGTGATCGCGGGCTTCTTGCTGTTCTTCCTCTTCCGGTCCTTCGCTTCGATGATGGTCACGTTGCTCGCGGCGATCGTCGGCGTGATCCTCGCGCAGGCGCTGCTCGCCGCGGTCACCCAGCCGCTGGGCCTGCCGACGTTCGCCGCGTTCCTGGCGGGCCTGCTCGGCCTCGGCGCGGGTATCGACTACGCGCTGCTGGTGATCGGCAGGTTCCGCGAGCAGCGGGCCGCCGGCTACTCGGTCGGCGACTCGGCGGCCAAGGCGGCCGCCACCGCTGGCTCGGCCGTCGTCACCGCTGGACTCATCGTCATGGTCGCCATCGCCGGCCTCCTCGCGATCGGGATTCCGTTCCTCGGCAAGATGGGCCTCGGCGCCGCCGTCGGCATCCTCGCCGTCGTGATCTCGGCCGTCACCGTGCTGCCGATGCTGATCGGCGCCTTCGCCAAGCGGCTCAGGCCCAAGAAGATCGAACACGTCCAAGCGTCGCCGGCATTCAGCCGCTGGGGCGAGATCGTCACGGCGCGTCCGTGGCTCTCGATCGCAGGTGGCGTGCTGATCCTGCTCGTCCTCGCCTTCCCGGCGCTCGACATGCGGCTCGGCCAGCCCGACGACGGCAACAAGCCGGCCGACAACACCGCCCGCCTGGCGTACGACTCGCTCAACGAAGGGTTCGGCGCTGGCTCCAACGGCCCGCTGCTGATCGCGGTGGACCTGCCGAAGGGCGACCCGGGCAACACGGCTGCGCTCGAGACGCTGCGCACCAAGATCGCCGCCACGCCTGGTCTCGTGACCGTCGTGCCGCCGCAGGTGAGCGAGGACGGCGAGATCGCGACGATGATCGCGATCCCGAAGACCTCGCCGCAGGACGAAGCCACGAGCACGCTGCTGGGGACGCTCCGCGACGACGTCGTCCCCGCCGCCACGAAGGGCACCGAGCTGCGCGCCTACATCGGCGGGCAGACCGCTGCGCTCGAGGACCTCTCGTCGAAGACGGCTGCCGGCCTGCCGGTGTTCATCGCCGTCGTGATCGGCCTCTCGGTCCTGCTGCTGATGGCCGCGTTCCGCTCGCTGTGGATCCCGATCGTCTCCGCAGGGTTCAACCTGCTGTCGGTCGCGGCGGGCTACGGCATCGTGACCGCGGTCTTCCAGGACGGCATCGGCTCGGAGCTGATCGGCGCCGGCGACGGCAACGTGCCGGTGCTCTTCTTCGTCCCGGTGATGCTGTTCGCGATCCTGTTCGGCCTGAGCATGGACTACAATGTGTTCCTGCTCTCGCGGATCCACGAAGCCGCGCAAGAAGGCGACGGCCCGCGCGAGAGCGTGATCCACGGCATGGGCCGCATCGGCAAGGTGATCCTGTTCGCCGGCCTGATCATGTCGTCGGTGTTCATCTCGTTCACGATGGCTCCGGACGTCGGGCAGAAGATGATCGGCGTCGGGCTCGGACTCGCGATCCTCATCGACGTGCTGATCGTGCGCCTGATCATCGCTCCGGCGGTGGTCCTGCTGCTCGGGGAGAAGGCGTGGTGGCTGCCCAGCGGGCTCGACAAGCTCGTGCCCAACGTGTCGCTTGAGGGGCACCTCGTCGACGCGGAGGAGCCTCGCGAGGAGCCGCTGCCCGGCTTTGTCGACGCCGACGTCGCGGTGACCGGGGTTGGCGCCGAGGCCCACGAGAAGACCTTCACCACGGCCTAATAGCCTGAAGGCTGAAGCTTCGGAGCCGGGGGGCTCCGACGAAGCGCTCACACGCGGACCATGGGCTGGGGGGCTCGTGGTCCGCGTAGCTTCTTCTGGCGACGTTTCGGGACTCCGCGTCGCTCCGTGTGGCGCGGTCCTCGCGGACCTGGCGCAAACGAACGTCGAGCGCGCACGAGTCACCCGGAATTCGCCCTTCAGGGTTCCGCCCTTCGGTCCGAAGACCTAGAGAGACATGACCGGCCGCCAGACATCAGCTTCGCAAAGCGATCGCGGCCTCCTCGTGAGGTTCGCGCACTGGTGCCACGGGCCGACGGCGCACAAAGCGCGCGAGCGCGGGGCCCGCCTCATGCGTCAGGAGCGCACCGTCGAGAATGAGCCGTTCCTCCGCTGGGCCGTCCGCCGGTACCCGCGCGACCCGGAGCTGCGCCTGCTGCTGGGCATGACGATCTGCACCACCGACTCCTCCGGGGCCCGCAAAGAGGTTCAGACCGTGATGGCGATGGGCGGCGACCAAGACGTCCGCCGGCTCGCGATGGCGGCCCTGGCGATGTGGCACGCCGGTGAGAACGCCCTCGCTGCCGAGTACTGCGCTCGCGCTGAGAACCTCTCGTGGACGCTCGACGAGCTGGCCTACGCCTCCGACTTCATGAACATCACCGGGCTCCTCGCGTTTGCGGAAGAGGACTACGACCGCGCCGAGGACCTGCTCTCGCTCGCGGTCGCCGCCGACCCAGACTCCGCGGCGTTCGCCTCAGACCTGGCCGCATTCCTCGCGTGCGTCGACCGCACCGACGAAGCCCGCGACGTGGTCAAAGCCGCGATCGACCGCGGCCTCGACGGCCGCCACCTCTCCACAGTCCGCGCCGACCTCGGCGTTTAGACGCGGATAGCACCCGCGCTTTCCACGCCTATACCCGCTTCTAGCCAAGGGATTTCGGGGGCCGCGGCGAACGTCGTCGTGTGACGCTGCTCCGAATCGGCTCCCGAGAATCCGCCGCCGGGTCGGCCACGTAGACTGGGCCGCGTGGATCGTCGTCCTCTTGCACTCCTGCTCGCCCTCGGGTTGGCAGCTGCCCCGGCCTCGGCGTCGGGTGCCTCGCTCGACGAGCTGCTCGCGGGCGCCCCGGCGGCAGGCACGCTGAGCGAAGACCCTGCGCTCACCGCGCAGGCGCCCAAGGGCACCCTGAGCGACACACCGACCGCGGCCAGCGGCGGCTCGAGCCGTTCGAGCGCATCGAAGTCGTCTGGCTCCGGTGCGGCCGAAGTCGCTGAGGCCCTGCCGTTCACCGGCAGCGACCCACGCATCACCCTGCTGCTCGGCGTGGCCGCGCTCCTCGCCGGAGCCGGTCTGCGACTGCGCACCGGCGATGCGCGCGACTTCTAGCGACGGACCGGCGCAGACCGCGGCGCTGGCCGCCAGCTTTGCGGAGCAGCTCGGCCCAGGCGACGTGATCCTGCTCGAGGGCGACCTCGGGGCGGGGAAGACCACCTTCGCGCGCGCACTCTGCGCGGCCCTCGGCGTCGAAGGGCCCGTCACCAGCCCGACGTTCGGCGTCGCGCACCGCTACGACGCCGCCGTGGGTCTGATCGCTCACCTCGACCTGCACCGGCTCGGCACGGTCGGCCTCGTCGACCGCGAACTGATCGACGACGAGCTCGACGCTGCCGACGTGGCGATCGTTGAGTGGCCGTCGGGCGCGCCAGGCCTCGAGGACGAGGCGACGTGGCGGGTGTCGCTCGCGCACGCGGGCGAGGACCGGCGCGACATCGTCATTGCCGCACTCCGGCCGGAGGCGACGGCCTGATGCGTCTGCTCGCGATCGACACCTCGTCGGCCTCCACGATCGTGGTCGCCACGAGCGGCGCTCAGGTCGTCGAGCGTCGCCACGACCCAGAGGCGGGCGGCAAGCCTGCGCACACCTCGCAGGGCCTCGTGCTGGCTGCTGAGGCGCTGGCAGAGCTCGGTCTCGACTGGACGCAGCTCGAGCGGATCGGCGTCGGCGTGGGGCCGGGTTCGTTCACCGGATTGCGGAGTGGGCTCTCCGCAGCAGCGGGCCTGGCCCGGCGGCTCGACGTGCCGCTCGTGGCGGTCTCGACGCACGCGGTGCTCGATCACGGCGCCCGCAGCGACCGGAGCGAAGCGCAGCAGGTGCTTGCGGTAGTCGATGGTCGCCGGAAGGAGCTGTTCGTCGCGCGCTTCGCCGCCGCGCCCGCGGATCCCGCCGATGCCTCCGCGATTCACGTCGTCGGGCGGGCGGACCTGGCTGGCCTCGGCGACCTCACGGGCTGGCTCGCCGTGGGCGACGGCGCCGTGCTCGAAACCGACGCGCTTCGCGTGGCCGGGGCCGAGGTCCCTGCGCCGGAGGATCCGCTGCACGGCCTCCACGGCGCGTCCCTGGCGGCACTGACGG
>JAEZDB010000070.1 GCA_023429855.1 Actinomycetes bacterium | reverse complement strand
CTCTGGCGCACTGCCGGCTCGCCGGGCCTCGGCGCCCTGGCGACCGACGCGGCGCTACGCGAGCAGGCGGTCGCCGTCGCCGCGGCCAGGGCTGAGCTGGCGCGCGTCGCGCCGGCACTGACCGCTGACGAGATCCGCGCGATCTACACGGCGGCGGGCTGAACTGGGCCCTTAGGGCCGCTCTGCTGGGGACCGTCGGCTAAGACGATCGTCGACGTTGGCTGTCTTGGCGACGCCTCGGGTCCGCTATTGTTCCTATCGGGAACGTAGTCTCGCGAACCCGGGGGATCTGAGGAGAGCCAAATGGTCGCTGCCGTTGAGGCGACGTCGCGGTTGATCCGCGACCAGGCAAGCCGTATCGAAGACCTGGTTCAGCCGTCGCGCGCGGTCAGAGAGCGGGCGCTTGACCGCCAGGGCATCGACGAATCGGCGCTGGCTGAGCGCCGTCAACGCTGGTACCGCGAGATCGAGGACGCTGTGCTCGACCTCTCAAACGCGCTTCCGCAGGGCCCGGAGGATTATGACGCTCGCAAGCTGTTCGAGTTCTTGATCGAGTTGCGCCGGGCTGTCAGCGATGACCCTTGCAACCACGGCGGTGATGTCGAGCTCGCTACTGCGCGCATGCTTGATGTCGTGCGGCGGATCTCGCGCCGGATCGATCATGAGCGCATCGACGACCCGCAGCTCGCCGCCGCGTCGATCTTCGAGGCGTTGCGAGGGCTTCCCGCGCGAGACCTGGGCAGGCTGCTCGGCGTTTCTGAGAAGACGGTAGGGGCGTGGCGGACAGGGGGCGTGGTGGAGCGCAACTCCGCTCGCGTGGTGGTCGTCGCGCAGCTGTTGACGTATCTGCGCGCGTCGATGACTCCCAGGGGGCTGATGATGTGGTTTGAAGCTGAGCGGCCGCAGCTCGGCGGCAAGGCCCCGCTTGAGCTGCTGGAGCGGCCGGCGGAAGCCAGCGAGCCGTTGACCGCGCTGGCGCGGGGCGCTCGTGCCCAGCTGGGCATCTGAGCCGCCCCGCGTCGGTGGGCGCTGGGCGGCCTACCGCCAGGTCTCTCCAGACTGGGCGCCGCTCTACCACGCTGCCGGGGAGCCGCAGCCGAGCCAGCAGTCTGGGCGCTGGCACCGTTTGGGGGAGGGCTACGCCCAGTACATGTCGCTGGACTCCTCAGGGGCGTGGGCGGAGCTGATCCGCTATGAGGCGATCCGCGGGCAGGCGCGCGCTGAGCAGTACCGCCGGCGCCTCTGGGTGTTCTCCATCGAAGAGCGCGAAATCGCCGACCTCTCCACGTTCGAGGCCTATCACCGGTGCGGCCTCGACCCGCGCATCGCGATCGCAGGGCACGAGGAGTCGCAGGCGCTCGCAGACGAGCTGCGGGCGGCGGGCTACCGCGGAATCCTCTCACCCGCGGCCGCGCTGGACGGAGCCGTCAACCTCACGTTGTTCGGAGAGCGGTACGAGAAGGTCCTGAGCACCGGAATCGAGCGGTGGCAGAACCCCAAACCCGGCCTCATGCTCCCCGGGACGCTGGTGGTCGAGGGCAACCCGCCGCGGGAGCTCGTCACCGAGACGGTCTTCGCCGGCGAGCCCCACCTCGGATACGAAGACTGGCTCGGCCGCGCCGGCACCTAGTCCCAAACCGCCGCGCACCGAGATCGCGCCGCGGGCATGCAGGCATCTGCGTGAGGCTCGAGCTGCCGCTCGACGGCGTCCGGCCCAGCTGCGCGTGTGTGGGCGGCCGCCAGCGCGCTCCCTGCCGGCGAGCAGAAGTGTCCGGTCGAACCACTGAACGTTTGTTCGATGTTCGCTACGCCGCGTCGCTTGGTCGTCGCCGCTTCGGGGGACGGTCTGGTTGGAAGAGCAGCACCACGACGACGCAGATTGCTCCCGGGCAGCTGCGTACGACGGTCTCTCCGCAGCCGCTGAACTTTCAGAGTGAGAGCGGCGCGTGGAAGCCGGTCGATCTGGAGCTGGACGAGCGCCGTGATGGTGCCGCGAGCCCGGGTGCGGTGGATGGCGAGATCGTCATCCCGGCACAGATCTCGGATGCCGTTGAGTTGGAGCACGCGGGCCGCGAGGTCACCTTTCGGCTGAAGGGCGCATCGGGTGACGCTGAGATCGACGACGCGACCGCGGTGTTCGACGGCGCGATGCCTGGGGTGGATGTCCAGTACGAGGCGACGGCGCGCGGCGTCAAGGAGCGCCTGACGTTGGCGAGCGCGTCGGCGCCGGTCGTGTTTGCGTACGACGTGCGTGCCGGGGCGGCGTGGAGCGCGGTTGTCGATGAGCGTGGGGAGGTCGTGCTGCGCGACGGGGGCGGCACGGAGCGGTATCGGGTCACCGCACCGCTGGCGTGGGACTCGGCGGAGGATCCGGCGTTCACGAACGACCTGAAGCTGTCGGTCTCGAAGGTGTCGAGCGGTCGCTGGACGGCCACGGCCGCCCGACCGAAACCGCCGACGGCACGGAACTCGAGTGGTCGCCCGACGGCGAGCTGCTAAAGCTCACCGCCCCCGGCGGGGCCGAGACCGACTTCGGGTACGACGGCTTTGGGCGCCTCGTCGAAGTCATCTCGCCCGACGGCGAGGTCGGCCGCTACCGCTACGACGCCGCAGGTCGCCGCACCGCGGTCCGCCTCGACGGCGGGCTCGTGCGGCGCTTCGTCTACGGCGGAGCAGAGTTCCCACGGGCCCGCGTCGACGCCGACGGCGACGTTCTCGAGCGCTACATCTACGCCTCCTACGCACATGTGCCGGACCTAATCGTCCGCCGCGACGGCCAGCGCCTGCGGCTCATCACCGACACGGTCGGTTCTGTTCGCGCCGTCGTCGACGCCGACACCGGCGCGGTCGTGCAGCGGCTCGCCTACGACGCCTACGGCCGAACTACTCAAGACACCGCACCTGGTACCCAACCGTTCGGGTTCAAGGGCGCGCTCGTCGATCCGGTCGCGCAAAGCGCTGGGCTTGTGTGGATGGGCCTCCGCGCCTATCTCCCCTCGATCGCACGGTTTACGACACCCGACCCCGCAGATCTTCGAGCAGTCTGGAACGAGCAGGATGCCCTTGCTGGTGATCCGATCAATGCGATCGACGCCGACGGCAGGATGCCTACGCAAGTCACCATCGTGAACGAGGCCAGCGATCGCATTGATTCTGCGGTGAACGCTGCTGGCGAAGCCGTCGTCGACACGGCCAACACAGTGCTGGACCACTCTGGGAAAGCCGGGGCCGTTGCAGCGACGATCTGCATCACGCCGTTTGTGGGCGAAGCGGCTTGTGGACCGGCGATCTTGACGGCTGGAGCTATCGGCGTCGCCTCCGGTCTCCGGTCCGTCATCCAAGGCGACGGTGGCTCGGGCGGAGCGAATATGCTGGAGACGCTGATGGCTACCATCGCGGCCGGAACCAATGGCGCCCTATCTGCGGCTCCATGGCCCGTAAAGTATGGGTTCGGCGTGGGGTCGACCGCTTTGACATGGCTCGAGGCAATCTTGCACGACAAAGAATCAAACTCTCACGCAGCTGACTTGCGGATGCTCTGCCGGTGACCGACTCTCGCGAACTTCAGTTCCAAACCGCTCATGGGCGGCGGGCCTTCTGGGTGCTGGCTATGTGGGTACCCGTTCTCCCTGGCGCCATGTGGATCGGGGGCGAGCTCGCAGGCGACGCTTCGGTCTCGCCCGCCTTCTATGCCGTCATTGTTGCTGTGGAGTACTTCCTCGTGCTGTGGTGGGCAGCTCGGCGTAACCACTTGGGATTGTTTGTCGCGCCCAACGCGGTCCGGATCGGACCGGTGGTTCCAGGCGGCGGCAATGGCCTCATCTCTCGCGAAGGCCTCAACTTCGAAATTCGGTCGGATTCCAAACTGGCGAGGCTATGGTTGGTCGATAGCCGCGGCCGGGACGAACGCGTCACGGCCATGCTTCTCGCGCGCGGCAGCTACCCCGGACATCGACTACTTGGTGGCCCTAATCATCTGCTGGTTCGAGAGAGGTCCGATGGGCGTAACAGCGGTCCGTGGCGTAGGACCGGCGTGATTTGGGACGACGGCACCGGTGCCGATGTTCTCGGATACCTTGCCAAACAAGTCGACCAGGTTCCGTGAAGTGGTCGGCCGCTGCGCTCGGGCATCGGAATGCATAGTGAGCCAGGCCGGGTTTGACGGAGGACTTGTTTTCAGGTTTTGGCCTGGAGAGGATGGCCCCAGATGGCACGACCGAGGAAGTACTCAGCGGAGCTGAGGGAGCGAGCCGTTAGGCTCGCTCTTGAGAGCGATCGACCGATCGCGCAGGTAGCGAAGGATCTGGCGATTCACCCCGAGTCGCTGCGCGGTTGGGTGCGTCAGGCGCAGGCTGATGCGGCCGGGCCGGGCGGTAGCCCGGGCCGGCTTACCAGTGAGGAGCGCGAGCGTTTGAGGGCGCTTGAGCGTGAGAACCGTGAGCTGCGCGCCGCGAATCAGATCTTGAAGGACGCTTCGGTGTTTTTCGCCAAGGAGCTCGACCGGACCCCGCGGCGGTGAGCGCGTTCATCGACGGGCAGCGCGCCCATCACGCGGTCGAGCTCGTCACGAGGACTATCGGGGTGTCGGCGTCGGCGTACTACGACCGCAAGGTGCGTGGGCTTTCGGCCCGCGCGGTGCGCGACGCCGAGCTGCTCGAGCAGATCCGCCAGACGCACGAGCGCAACTACTTCGCCTATGGCTACAGGCGGATGTGGAAGGCGCTGGCGCGTGAGGGCGTCGCGGCGCCGCGCTGTCAGGTGCAGCGGCTGATGCGCGAGCATCAGATCGTCGGGGCCAAGCGCCGCGGCAAGCCGTGGCGCACCACGATCCCCGGAAGCGAGCGGGCTGACACGCCCGACCTGCTGGAGCGCGACTTCACCGCGGCGGCACCGAACGAGGTGTGGGTCGCGGACTTCACCTACCTGCGGTGCTGGCAGGGCCTGATGTTCTTCTCGTTCGTCGTCGATGTCTACAGCCGGCGGGTCGTCGGCTGGCAGCTCGCGCCGCACATGCGCACGAGCCTCGTTCAAGACGCCTTGGACATGGCCGCCAGCGCTCGGCGGCCCGACTCCGGCGCGCTCACGATCCATCATTGCGACAGGGGATCGCAATATACGAGCGGGGACTTCACGGGCGCCCTGGACGAGCACGACATCCTCGCATCGCTCGGCTCGACCGGCGATGCCTACGACA
Source organism: Actinomycetes bacterium (assembly GCA_023429855.1). GTDB lineage: Bacteria > Actinomycetota > Thermoleophilia > Solirubrobacterales > Solirubrobacteraceae > JAGIBJ01. The sequence goes on along the minus strand of JAEZDB010000070.1, from coordinate 11,570 downwards.
ACGCGATGGCCGAGAGCTTCGTCGACACGTTCAAGACCGAGCTGATCTCAGACCGCGTCTGGAAGACCCGCGCACAGCTTGAGATCGCGGTTGTCGAATGGGTCGGTTGGTACAACAACGCCCGCCTGCACAGCAGCCTCGGCGACCAACCACCCGCCGAAATCGAAGCCCCCGCGCAAGGCGACCGGGTGGGCGTGGCCGCCTCGCCCTTCGGCCTCCCCCGCCCCCCCCCCCCCCCCCCCCCCCGACCCCGACTACGATCACCCAACCCAACTAAACGACTCTCCGCGAAACCCGGTCCGGCTCAACCAAGGGATCAACGCAGTTGAAGCGTACGTCCGCGCGAACTGGCGGGTACTTGCATCTGCCTCCGCCGACATCGCTACCGCCGTGGTCTGCGTCGTCACGTTTGGAGCCGGTTGTGCCCAGGCAATCGGCGCGAATCTAGCTCTCCAAGCGACGTTGGCGGCTACCGATCCGAACCTCAGCGGTAGCCAAAGAGCAGCTTCGGTTGGCGTAGCCGTCGTTGCTTCTTTCGGTGGGGTGGTCAGTCGGGCGGGAGCATGGGCGCTTGGCGAAGCGGGAGCCCCCGCGGCTGCCAAGCTGGTCAGCGGCGCTCTGGCAGCGGTTCCAGCCCTCGCGCTAAGCCTCGCCCACCTCGCCAACGAGCTGCATGGGATCGATCCGCAATGCTTGACCCAATGACTGAACGCGAGTACCTCCTTCCGGAGTGGCGGATACAGCTGGGGCAGGCCGGCTTGTGCTTCATGGCTGCACTCCTGACCCTAGTTCTGGTTGCCAGCAAGGCGCCCGTAGTGCTTTGGGCGATCGATGTCCCCATTGTGGTGGCGATTGTGTGGTTTGCGTTCGCTCGGCTTCCTCGGAAGCGTGTGGCTGAATCCTGGGAGGGGCTCATGATCTACTCCGCGCTCACATCGGCCAAGCAGACGATTCCGTGGGCAGCAATTGAGCGGTTTGAGGCGATGCCAGGAACGCGGGGCCGAATGGTCGCTGCGGTCGACAAGACCGGACGCCGAACGGCCATCGCGGGCCTGGATGCCGGGGGCGGGATGACCTGGGAAGAAGGCGAGGCCTGGGGCGAGCCGGACGATCTCATCGCGGAACTCAACGAACGCCTCACCGGCTGGCGTGGCCTCGACTTGGGATAGGCGACCACGAATACCTCCGGCTCGGGTCTGGCCCGAAGATTAGGGTCCGAGCTCGCCCTTCCAGCTTCGACTTGACATAACTAATCTTGTCGCGCGCTTCGCGATCGGTTGACCCTCCGGTCGCCTAGAGCTTCGGCTGGGCTTGAACCAAGACGCCTGTGGGCGTGGGTGCGAGGCCTTCGCCGCGCTCCTCGCCGCCCTCGAACTCGTCCGCGGGGCGGCCCGGATTGCGTGGCGGCCCTCCTATCGATCGCGCCCTGAGTCACCCCGTCGTGCGACTTATGGCGCACATTGTCCATCTCTGGTCCGGTATACGGAAAAGGAGCGCAACGCGATATACCTTTGGCCGCGCCTGAGCGCGGCTGCGCTGCGCTCGTTCCCACCCCACCCCCGCAAAGGCACTCCCACCCGTGTCCGTACGTTCCTTCGCGCGCGCCGCCTTGGCGGCCGCACTGCTGTCTTCCTCTGTGGCCACCGGCTCCGCTGCGGCGTCGAGCCCCGCCGTCGACACCACCTTCGGCGCCAACGGAGAGACGGTCGTCAAGCTCAACGGCGGCTGGGGCTCCGGCGCCGATGCCGTCCGCACGCCCGACGACGGGTTCGTCGTCGCCGGCTCCGAAGAGGGTTACGGCCTGGCGGTCGCGCGGCTCACGGCCTCGGGCACGCTGAACACGGCGTTCAGCGGCGACGGCATCGACACGCTGCCAGTGGCCGGCGCCAACACCTTCCTCGACGTCAGCGGCGTCGCCACCGACGCCGCGGGCAACGTCTACGTCGCAGCGATGCGCGAGGACTTCACCTCGGCGGTCTACAAGTTCGGATCGAGCGGCGGGCTCGTCAGCGGCTTCGGGGCCGGCGGCGTCGCCGAGCTCGGCATGGCGCGCTTCCCAGGCGGCCTGCGGCTCAGCCCCGACGGCACCCGCCTCTACGTCTCCGTCAGCGAGAGCAACCTCTTCCAGGTGCGCGCGCTCGGCGCCACGTCGGGCCAGCCCGACGTGACCTTCGGCGGCGGCGACGGCATCGCCGAGCTCGCCGTCGGCCCAGGCGCGATGGTCAAGGACCTCGTCGTGCGCCCCGGCGACGGCAAGATCTTCGTCGCGGGCGCGGTGCTCGGCACGCCCGGCGGACCGAACAGCTCGCTTGGCGTCGCCCGGTTCACGAGCACCGGCCAGCCCGACACCGGCTTCGGCACCGGCGGCCTGGCACAGCCGTTCCTCGGCAGCTCGGCGCAGGAGTCGTCGGCCTACGACCTCTTCGCGCTGGCCGACGGCCGCACCTACGTCGTCGGCACCGGCGACGTCAACGCGTCGATGGCGATCGCCCGCATGACCGACACGGGCGCCCGCGACACCGGCTTTGCCAACGGCGGGCTGCTCACCGACTACGCCGCGGGCACCTACGCGTGGTGGGACGGCGTCAACGTCCAAGCCGACGGCAAAGTCGTCGTGACCGGTGGCCGCCACAACGGACCGAGCGCGCAGCCGAGCGCGATCACGCGCCGCTACACCGAGGGTGGCGCGGTCGACGCGACCTTCGCCGACAGCGGTTCGCTCGTGCGCACCAACACGTGGCAGGCGTTCGCGCTCGTCGCGCAGACCTCCGGCGACGGCCGCTACGTCAGCGCCGCGCTCGAGGATGAGCCCGGCGGCGCCCCGGGCCACCGCCAGCTCGTCCTCACCGGGATCAAGCCCAACCTGACGCCTGGTGGCGGCGGTGGCACCCCGGGTGGCGGCGGCACGCCCGGCGGCGGCGGGAACCCCGGCGGTGGCGGCTCGCCGGCTCCGTCCCCCGCACCGACGCCGACTCCCGAGCCGCCGGTCGGCGAGGGCTGCACGCGCACCGTCACCGTCGGCCCGCTGCAGATCAAGGGCGACTGCCTCAAACGTGAGGGCATGATCTGGACGACCTCTGCCTCGGCCTCGGTCGGCGGCCTGAAGTTCGTCCCGAACGGCGCCTCGGCCAAGCTGATCATCGACCCGCTCAACCTGCGGATCGCCACGAGCGGCAGCGCCAAGATCGTCTTCGAGGCCAGCCTCTACGGCCGCACGGTCGGGCCGGTCAAGCTGTACGAGGGCGCCTTCGACTGGACCTTCCAGTACCGCCCCGACCTCTCCGGCCTCGCGCGGCTCGTGATGCCGCAGCCGGGCACCGGCGGCAAGTCGATCCAGCAGTCGACGCTCAAGGGGCTCCCGGGCCTCTCCGGCGTCGGCTCGCTGCCGAAGCTGAACCTCGGCATGCCCGACTTCTCCAAGGTCGCGGCGCCCGATGTGGCGAAGCTCGCGGGCAAGATCCCGTCGCTGCGCACGCCCAACGTCGACGTGCCGCTCTCGCTGCTCGGCGTGCAGAGCCTGCCCGAGCTGCGCTTCCAGCTGCCCTCGGGCGCCGGGGCGATGTTCGGCTTCCCGGTCCAGGGCGACATCGCGCTCAAGGTCGGTGAGCGACAGGGCATCCGTGGCGTCGACGTGACCGCCAACCTCGCGCTGCCCGCCGTCTTCGGCGGCATCACCGGCTCGAGCAAGGTGTTCGTGGGCGTGAACGGCCAGGTGATCGTCGACGCCGTCGGCGTCGCGGCGCAGGAGGTCACGCTCCCCGGCCTGATCACCGTCAAGCCGATCAAGCTCGCCTACGACGGTCCGTCCGACACGTGGTCGGGCGAGACGATGGTCTACCTCGGCTTCCAGACGGGCGACACCGGGCTCGGCGGCCGCTGGGTGATCCAGGGCGGCAAGCTCAAGCGGATTGGCATCTCGGCGGCAGGCATTCCGCTTGGCGGCGTCGCCACGCTCGACTCGATCAGCGCCGACCTCACCCTCGATCCAACCCGGGTCTACGGCAGCGTCTCGGCCGGGTTCGGTCCGAAGATCCCGGCGCTCAACGTGCGCGCGGTGACCGTCGACGGCAAGTTCGACTTCAACGGCGACTTCGCCAAGATCAGCGGCGCCCTGCGCGTCGCCAACATCCCGCTGGCCAGCGCCAGCGCGGAGTACCACTGGAACGGCTACTTCTACGCCGAGGGCAAGGTCTCGTACTTCTTGGATGCCGGCAACGAGTACGGGTTCATCGGCCAGATCGAGGGCGAGGCGGGCAAGACCGGCTTCAACGCCGAGGGCTCGGTCACGTTCAAGGCGAAGGGCAACTCGCTCTCCGGCAAGGGCATCGTGTCGAGCAAGGGCGTGGCCGGCTGCGCGTCGATCAAGGGCTTCCTGTGGCGCGACATCAACATCGGCGCCGGTTACAAGTGGAACGCCAGCTACATCGACTGGCTCGGCGGCAACTGCGACTTCGGGCCCTACCGCGCGAAGGTCAGCAAGTCGCAGCTGGCGCGCCGCGCGCAGGCCGGTCCGGTCACGCAGGTCGTCGGCAAGGACGAGCGCGCCGTTTCGTTCAAGGTGTTCGGCAGCGGCCCGGCGGGCGCGCCGGCGTTCACGCTCACCGGCCCCGGCGGCGAGTCGGTCGCCGTGCCGGCCGACGGGTCGACGCTGATCAACGACCAGTTCGTCGTCGTGCCGCAGCCGGCCGAGGGCGCGACCTACGTGGCCGTCGCCCGCCCGAAGGCCGGTAACTGGACGCTCACCCCGGCCGAAGGGACGGCCTTCCGCGAGGTGCAGGGCGCCGAGGCGCTGCCCAAGCCCGAGGTCAAGGCGACCGTGAAGGGCACGAAGCTCTCCTACGCGATCAAGACGATCCCCGGCCAGACGGTGCGCTTCCTGGAGCGCGGCAGCAAGGTCAGCGTCGAACTCGGTTCGACGACGAAGGGCCGCGGCAGCTTCAAGCTCCAGCCCGCGGCGGGCAAGGGCGGCAAGCGCGAGATCGTCGCCGTCGTCGAGCAAGACGGCATGGCCCGCGAGAGCCTCACCGTCGCCCGCTACACCGCGAAGGTCAAGACGCTCGCCGCGCCGAAGGTCTCCGTCAAGCGCACGAAGTCGGGCGTGGCGAAGGTCAGCTGGAAGAAGGTCAAGGGTGCCGAGGGCTACCGGGTGACCGTCAAGCTCAACGGCCGCACCGAGCAGCGCACCGTCGACGCCAAGACGAAGAAGGTCGAGGTCCCCGGCGTCCTCGCCGAGTCCGGCATCGAGGCGAAGGTCCAGGCCATCGGTGGCCCGACCCGCGTCGGCAAGACCGGCAAGGCGTCGGTCAAGAAGCCCAAGACGAAGGCCCGCAAGAAGGCCGGCGGCAAGAAGTAGGGCCCGCGTCGCGAACTCCCGTCGATCACGGTTGCCTGGCAGCCGCGGGTCGCGGGGGTTCGCCGCTGCGGCGGACGAATGACGCATCAAGCTGTGGGGCCCGACGCGGGCTGCCGATGGCTATCAGGTGAGTTCGCTGCGCGTGCTGGATTCTGCGGAGTCGCCAAGTCCTGAGTCGTCGGCCGAGATCGACGAGGCGCTGGTCGCGCTGCGCAGCGGCGCCTGGCTGACGGTCGCCGGCGACGCGATGCTGCTCGGCGCGCTCGTGATCAGCCAGGTCGCGGGCGAAGTCGGGCGCTTGGACGTCGCGCCGGCGGTCTGGGTGATGCTGACCGTGGTCCTCGTCGGCCAGCTGGGCGTCGCCGCGGCGGTCGAGATCGGACGGCCCTGGATCGCCCGGCGCTTCTCCGCCGACACGATCTACCGCTACCTGTGGTCGACGTCGATGATCGAAGGCCTGGCGCTCGCGGTCGGCATCGTGCTCGTGCCGGTGGCGGTAGTGCAGCTCTCGCTGATGACGCTGATGATGGTCGTCTTCGCCGGCTACTTCTACAAGAGCTGGCAGGCGATCTCGTTCATCCTGTTTGCCGTCGTGGCCGGGGTCGTCGCGGTCGTGGTTGCCGAGCCGCCGCCGGTCACGCCGTCGCCGTTTTCGCTCTCGGCCGTGATGCCCTTGCTAGGCGTGACGCTGATGGCCGGCGGCTTCGTCGCGATCGTGCGCCGCAGCAGGGATCGCGTCGAGCGCCGCGCCCGCGTCGTAGCGGCCGTCGGCCTGGCTCGGGCGCTCGATCTGCGCGACCCCAACACGGCTCGCCACAGCGACACCGTGGCGGACTACGCCGTCCAGATGGCCGAGCGCCTCGGGCTCCCTCCGCGCACCGTCGAACGCGTGCACCTCGCCGGCCTCCTGCACGACGTCGGCAAGATCGGCATCCCCGACGCCGTCCTGTTCAAGCCGGGCAAGCTGACCGACGCCGAGTGGGACCAGATGCGCAGCCACCCGCAGATGGGGGCGCAGATGCTCGACTCGACCACGCTGCGCGACGTGCGCAGGTGGGTGCTCGCGCACCACGAGCGACCAGACGGGCGCGGCTACCCGAGCGGACTCCAGGGCGACGAGATCCCGATCGAGGCACGCATCTTGGCCGTCGCCGACTCCTTCGAGGCGATGACCGCCGACCGCGTCTACCGCAGCGCCATGCCAGTCGCGGATGCCATCCAAGAGCTCATCCGCTGCTCGGGAACCCAGTTCGATCCGCAGGTCGTCGACGCGTTCGTGCAGTCGCTCGGCCAGCGCGCCGAGTTCGAGGTCTCCGGCGGCGCGGCGTCGTCGGCGGCGTAGTTCGGCGGCGCAGGGACACAGCCGGCCCTAGCCGGCGATCAGCTTCCGCACCTTCTTGGCGCTCGGCCCGCCGACGACGCGCACGCCCGGCGCGAGCTGGAGGAGCCGCAGCTCCTGGGTGAGCCAGAACGCCTCGCTGAGGTGCGGGGGCCACGCGGCGTCGCCGAGGGCCTCGGCCGCAGCGGCGATCTCGTCCTCGATGGCGTGGATGGCGTGCATGCGGTCGCGGTCGACGCCGATCTGCGACGGCGCGCGCTGCAGCCGCGCGACGTGGCCCTCCAGGTAGCGGACCACGTCGGGCAGGCGGGCCGCGCCGGTGGCGGAGATCCAGCCGGGGTGGACGAGCAGGCCGAGCTGGTGGATCACGTCGTCGCGGGCGTCCTGCAGCTCGCCGCCGATCGGCGCGTAGTCGAGCGCCGACTGCACCTGGCGGGTCGCGAGGAACACGCGCACGACGTCGTTGATCACCGCGGCCGTCTTCGCGTGGGCGCCGGCCGCCACGTGCGCTCGCATGCGCTCGAACTGGGCGAGCTCGAAGGTCGGTCCGCCGGCCTCGGCCATCAGCCCGTCGACGGCCGCGCCGAACGCGTCCTCGATCACCGCGGGAGCGCCGCCGCCGTAGGGCGCGCCGGCCAGCTCGAGCTGCGCCTGGTTCGTCAAGCCCTTCGTCGCGGCTTTGCCGGGCGACGGCACGGTCAGCAGGAGCAGCCGGCGCGTGCCGGCGTGCATCGCGGCGGTCTGGGCTTCCTTCGTGTCGAGCACGCGCACGCCGACCGTCTCGCCTTCGTCGACGAGCGACGGATACGCCCGGATCGCCTGCCCGGTGCCGGGGAGCGCAACCACCTTGGGGATGTCGCCGGTCGGCTCGAGCACGCGCGGCCACTCGGTGAAGCCCGTTCGCTCGACGGCGCCCGCCTTCTCCGTCAGCGCCTCGCGCAGCTTCGGCCGCAGCGACTTGCGCACGGTCGCGAGGTCGTGGTCGTCGGCGAGCGTCTTGCCATCGGCGTCTTCGATCCGAAAGCGCATCCGCAGGTGCCCGGGCAGCGCGCCCGTGTCGAACGCCGACGCTTCGATCCGCACGCCGCGCAGCCGCAGCACCTGCTCGGCGACGGCCTCGCCGATCGGCTTGGAGCGCGGCTTCACGGCGCGCACGATCTGGCCGGCCAGCTCCGGTACCGGCACGAGCGAGCGACGCTGCTCCTTCGGCAGCGACCGCAGCAGTCCGGCGATCAGCTCCTCGCGCAGCCCGGGCACGAGCCAGTCAAAGCCCTCGGGCCGCAGCTGGCCCAGCGCTTGGAGCGGCACGTGGACGGTCACGCCGTCCTTGTCGGTGCCGGGCTCGTATTCGTAGCTCAGGTCGAGCTCCAGGTCGCCCTGGCGCCACTTCGTCGGCCAGTCGCGCGCGTCGACCGTCTCCACGATCGACGCGTTGAGCAGCAGGTCCTTGGTGTACGACAGCAGCTCGGGATCGGTGTGGCGGTTGCGCCGCCACCACTTGTCGAAGTCGCTGCCAGAGACGATCTCCTTGGGCACGCGCTCCTCGAAGAACGCGCGCAGCACCGAGTCGTCGACGAGCAGCCCGCGCTTGCGGACCCGCTCCTCGATGCGCTCCACGTCGGCGATGCGGTCCTTGTTGATCTGCAGGAACTGGTGACGCGCGTCCCAGTCGCCCTCGACGAGCGCCTTCTGGATGAACAGCTCGCGCGACTGCTCGGCGTCGATCCGGCCGTAGCTCACCGCGCGGCCCGCGACGATCGGCAGGCCATACAACGTCACGCGCTCGGTCGCGACGACCTCGCCGCGGCGGCGGTCCCAGCGCGGGTCGTCGTAGGACCGGCGCACGAGGTGCTCGGCTTGGGCGAGGGCCAGCTTGGGGTCGACCTGGGCGACGGTCCGCGCCCACAGCCGGTTCGTCTCGACCAGCTCGGCCGCCATCACCCACGTCGGCTGGCGGCGCTGCAGCGACGAGCCGCGGCCGATCATGAACCGCGACCCGCGCGCGCCCATGTACTCGCGGGTGTCGCCGTCTTTGAGGCCCAGGTGCGACAGCAGCCCGCTCAGCAGCGCGGCGTGGATCTCGGCGGGCTCGGCGGGCGTCTCGTTGAGCACGATGCCGACCTCCTTCGCCGCGCGCCGCAGCTGGGAGACGAGGTCCTGCCACTCGCGGATCCGCAGCACGTGGAGGAACTGCGCCTTGCACTGCTTGCGGAACTGGGAGTTGCTCTGCGCGCGGCGCTCCGTCTGGATCCACGACCACAGGTTCAGCAGCGAGCCGAAGTCGCTCGTCTCGTCCTTGAAGCGCGCGTGGGCCTGCGCCGCCTGCTCCTGCTTGTCGGCCGGGCGCTCGCGCGGATCCTGGATGCTCAGCGCGGCGGCGAGGGTGATGACCTCGGTCGCGCAATGGCGGCGGTCGGCTTCGAGCACCATGCGGCCAAGGCGCGGGTCGATCGGCAGGCGCGCAAGGCGGTGCCCGAGGTCGGTCAGCTCGATCGTGCCCGTCGGCGCCTTGATGGCGGCGAGTTCGTGGAGCAGGTTGAGGCCGTCGCGGATCTGGCGGGCGTCGGGCGGCTCGAGGAACGGGAACGACTCGACCTCGCCCAGCCCGAGAGAGGCCATGCGCAGGATCACCGACGCCAGCGACGTGCGCAGCACCTCGGGGTCGGTGAACTGCGGGCGCTCGTCGAAGTCCTTCTCCTCGTAGAGCCGGACCGCCGTGCCGGGGGCGACGCGGCCGCAGCGGCCCGAGCGCTGGTTGGCGCTGGCCTGCGAGATCGGCTCGATCGGCAGCCGCTGCACCTTCAGCCGCGCCGAGTACCGCGAGATGCGCGCGAAGCCGGCGTCGACGACGCTGCGGATCCCCGGCACCGTGAGCGACGTCTCGGCGACGTTGGTCGACAGCACCACACGCGGCTTGGACCCGCTCGGCTTGAACACCCGCTGCTGCTCGGCCGACGAGAGCCGCGCGTAGAGCGGCAGCAGCTCGGCCTTGTCTTTCAGGCGGCCGCGCAGCATCTCCTCGGCGTCGCGGATCTCGCGCTCGCCGGAGAGGAAGACGAGCACGTCGCCCTTCTTCTCCTCGAGCAGGCCGTCGACGGCGTCGGCAACGGCGTCGGCCTCGTCGATCGGCTTGCCCTCTTCGTCGACGGGCGGCTGGTACCGCACCTCGACCGGGAACGTGCGACCGCTGACCTCGACGACCGGCGCGGGTGTGCCGTCGGCCGCGGCGAAGTGCTTGGCGAACCGCTCGGTGTCGATCGTCGCCGACGTGATCACAAGCTTGAGATCAGGCCGCTTCGGGAGGATCTGGTGGAGGCAGCCGAGCAGGAAGTCGATGTTGAGCGAGCGCTCGTGGGCCTCGTCGACGACGATCGTGTCGTAGCGGCGCAGTAGGTGGTCGCGCTGGATCTCGGCGAGCAGCAGGCCGTCGGTCACGAGCCGGATCTGGGTCTGCTCGCCCGAGCGGTCGTCGAAGCGCACGGCGTAGCCGACGGTCTGCCCGAGCTCGGTGCCCAGCTCGTCGGCGATGCGCTCGGCGACGCTGCGGGCCGCGATCCGCCGCGGCTGCGTGTGGGCGATTTGGCCCTCGATGCCGCGGCCGATCTCCAGCAGCATCTTCGGGAGCTGGGTCGTCTTGCCGGAGCCGGTCTCGCCCGCGACGATCACGACCTGGTTGGCCGCCAGCACCTCGAGCAGCTCCTCGCGGCGCTCGCTGACCGGCAGGTCGGGGTAGGACTCCGGCGTGATCGTCGGCGCGTTCAGGCGGCGCTGCTCGGCGAGTTTGGCGCGGCGCTCAGCGCCCTGTCGGCCGTTTTGGTTCGGTCGCGGACGCCGCGGGCCACGGCCCGGGTCCTCGGGGTTGCGCGGTGTTCGCGACGCCTGTCGAAGATCACCGCGCTTTCTCCGGCCATCTTCGACAGACCGGTCGGCCTGGGCCTCGGCATACGGTTTTGATGCGTCTTCGCGCCGCGGTCGCCGCCGACGGCGCTGCGGGGCACCGCCTCCGTCTGCGGGCGCGCTGGATCGTTCCGGCTTGTCGGACTCCGCGGCCACACTTCGAGGATAGGCAGCCCCCCGCCGCCCGGGCGCCCCGGCCTGGGTGCATGCAGGTCATTCGCCGTCGCCCGGCAAGCGCCGCAGCCAAGGACGCATACAGCCAGCAACGCCAACGCCGGTCAATGAGCGGTTACGCGCCAGCTGCCGCCTCGACCGCAACTCACCGCGACGCCTCGGGTCCTCATCTTCGATGACTGCCAGCGCCGTACCCGATGGAGAGGACCGTGTTTCGTCCCCTGCCCGGGTCCGCGCAGAAAGTTTTCGCCGCCAGATGTCACAAACGGCGCTTGCCAGACAACTAGTAGATGTGAGCTCTCTCGAGCACGCCGTGCCAGTGCCCGCTCCGACCACATCGGGGGATGTCGTCGGAGCGGGCAATGAGCCGGCCCGAACTGCTGCGCTGATCGCGCGTCGCAACCCGTTCTCGGGGCGCGTCACCTACGTCGACCCGTCGGGTGCCCGTGCGCTGCGGTCCCGGGTGCCTCGGCCGATCCTCGCGTCGGCCTCGCTGATGGCGGTCGCCGTCGGCATGTTCGTGGCGACGTCCGGCGCGCCCGCCACGCAGGCGGCTCCAGACGCCGGTCTTTCACCAGCATCGGTGTCGGTCACGGCTGGACCGGCGTCCGACAGCGCCACGCGTTAGCGGGCGGCTTCGCCGCGCCCACGCGCCAGCGGAGCCAACAAAAGAGCGGTTTTGCGCCAACGCGCGCGGATCTCGTCACAAGTCCTGCGCTGCAGACAGGTAAGTAGTGCGAGCTCATCTGCTGGGCTCCAACGCATGCGAGCGGGCTCGCATCAGGCAGTCGGGGGACAGTCCTGATG